>JAQUOA010000197.1 GCA_028749215.1 Bacteroidota bacterium | reverse complement strand
TGCGTGACACTGAATCAAAAGCAGTTGAAGCGGTCTAAGACTGCGCGGGTTATTCTTGTGAACAGCGGAAATGCAAACGCCTGTACCGGCGAACGCGGCATGATGAACGCAAAGCAATCTATTTCAACGACGGCGTCAGCGTTAGGTATTAAAGAATCTCAGGTTCTTGTCGCATCAACCGGTGTGATCGGACAATTTCTGCCGATGGATAAAATGACGCTGGGAATTTACGATGCAGCAAAATTTTTAAGCAAAGATGGAAATGACGACGCTGCCGAAGGAATTTGCACAACCGATACATTCCAAAAAGAATTTGCCGTTGAGTTCGAGATTGGCGGCGTTCCGGTACGAATCGGCGGCATTGCAAAAGGTTCCGGTATGATAGCGCCCAACATGGCGACCATGCTTGCATTCGTGACAACCGATGCAAAGATATCGTATTCTTTACTGCGAAAATCATTCAAGCAGGCAAACGATAAATCGTTCAACAGAATAACTGTTGACGGTGATACAAGCACAAACGATATGGCGCTGATTCTTGCCAACGGAAAAGCAGAAAATAAGGAAATCAAAGAAGGCACTTCGGAATACAAAATCTTCTACGCCGCTTTGGAGCATGTGGTCATTGTACTTTCCAAGTTGATTGTAAAAGACGGCGAAGGGGCAACTAAATTTGTCGAGATCACGGTCTCTGGCGCAAAGAGTATGGCTGAGGCAGAAGTTGCGTGCCGAACGATCTGCAATTCCCCGTTAGTCAAGACTGCGATCCATGGAGAGGATGCAAATTGGGGAAGAATTCTTGCTGCCGTCGGCCGTTCAGGAATCAAATTCAACCCTGCAATGACTGAGATATTTTTTGATGAATTGCGAATTCTGGGGAAAAATTACGATATCAATTTTTCGGAAGAGAAAGCAAAAACCATTTTGCAGAAAAAAGAAATTACAATCACCGTTGATGTAAACTGCGGAAAACACTCCGCCACGTTTTGGACGTGCGATCTTTCGGCAGAGTATGTCAGGATTAATGCTTCATATAGATCATAAACACTATGGCGCAGACAAAAGAAGAAATATTAATCGAAGCACTGCCGTACATTCAAAAGTATGAAGGAAAAACGTTCGTCGTAAAATACGGCGGCGCAGCGCAGACCGAAACGGAGTTGAAACAACGGTTCGCAAAGGATGTCACGATTTTAAAAAAAATCGGGATTAACATCGTGATTGTGCACGGCGGCGGAAAAGAAATTACCGAAACTGCATATAAACTTGGCATTGAAACTCAATTTGTAAACGGACATCGTTTTACGGATCAGAAGATGGCTGATGTTGTTCAGATGGTGCTTGCAGGAAAGGTTAATAAAGAGATCGTCAAACTGATTAACCTGAATGACGGTGAAGCGGTTGGAATCAGCGGCGTTGATAACACACTTCTCACTGCAGAAAAATATCTTGAAGACGGCGAAGACATCGGATTGGTCGGGAAAATTGTCAGCGTCAATATCTCTTTTCTGCAAATGCTTTTGAGCAATAAATTGATGCCGGTGATAGCGCCTTTCGGAGTAGGCACTGACGGCACAATTTATAATGTGAACGCCGACCTTGCCGCCGCCGCGGTTGCGTCATCATTGAAGGCAGAAAAACTTGTATACTTAAGCGATGTGGAAGGCGTCATTGCAAACAAGCAGCTCGTGTCTACATTGACTGAACAATATGCGCGCGAATTATTCAGCGACGGTATCATCAGCGGCGGAATGATTCCAAAGGTCAAATCGGCATTTTCAACATTGCACGCCGGCGTCAAAAAAGTACACATGATTGACGGGCGAAGAAAACACTCTCTCCTTCTCGAAATTTTTACCGACGAAGGAATCGGAACCGAATTGGTATTATAATTTTATCCACCATACTATGAAAAAAGATTTTCTTTCCATTGCCGATCTTTCCAAAGATGAAATCTTTGAGCTTCTTGCACTGACGGATTCGCTAAAAGCGGCAACAACAAAACCTTTGTCGGGAAAAACTGTAGCACTCATTTTTCAAAAGCCTTCATTACGAACTCGTGTTTCGTTTGAAGTCGGTGTCGTACAGCTTGGCGGTCACGCGGTATTTCTTACAGATGAAGGTGTTGGATTAGGTGTACGCGAATCCGCCTCGGACGTTGCGCATGTCCTTTCGCGCTTCAATAACGGAATTGTTGCACGCGTGTTCGATCACCAACTGCTTCTCGATCTTGCAAAACATGCAACCGTTCCTGTCATCAATGCTCTTTCGGATCTTTCGCATCCGTGTCAGATTCTTGCGGATATCTATACGATACAGCAGCACAAAAAATTACGGGACTATGTTAAAATAGCGTACGTGGGAGATGGAAATAACATCGTCAACTCATGGCTTGAGCTGTCATCCATCATCCCCCTTCACCTTACGCTTGCAATTCCGCACGGATATGAGCCTGATAAAGCGATCTATGAAAAAGCGCAGAATGCCCGCGTGAGCAAGATCGAAATCATTCGAGATCCAAAGAACGCTGTGAACAAAGCGGACGTCGTTTACACGGATACATGGACAAGCATGGGCCAGGAACAAGAGAGAACGAAACGCATTTATGATTTCTGGGAATATCAGGTCAACACCCCGTTAATTCGTCATGCAAAAGAAGATGTGCTTGTGATGCATTGTCTGCCTGCGCATCGCGGTGAAGAAATTACAAACGAAGCGCTGGACGGTCGTCAATCTGTCGTGAACGATCAGGCAGAGAATCGGCTTCACGTTCAAAAAGCGATTATGGCAAAACTGATCGGAAAAATTTAATGTTGCAGAGACTTCCAAAATGTTTTGGGGTGAAGAAGTGAACACTCACTATGAATAAACAACAACGACATTTTGTAATTAAAGAAATCATCCAGAGCCAAGCTGTCTCCAGTCAGGAAGATTTAGCCTCGTCGTTGAAGAAACGCGGATTTGATGTGACACAGGCAACGTTGTCGCGCGATCTCGCAGAACTGGGCGTGGCACGAATTCATTCCGATGAAGGAATGCGGTATTCGTTGAATACAAAAAACGAAGAACGAAAATATTCTCCCCTTGTTGTTCAGGAGATTTTAAGTATTGAGCACAATGAAGTCATGGTGGTCATCAGAACACTTCCCGGCCGAGCACCGGGTGTTGCCTCATACCTCGATTCCCTGAAACATCCAAGCATCATTGGAACAGTGGCAGGCGATGACACTGTGTTTGTTACACCGGCATCAGTGAAAAAGATTTTGGCATTAGAAAAATTTGTGAAAGAATTACTCATTGGAAAATAATTTCATCATTACAGCAGTTACGTACGGCTTACGTACTTTTTTAAAATAGAAGGAAAACATCAATCATGAAAAAACCAAAAATAGCAGTTGCATACTCAGGCGGACTCGACACATCCGTCATTGTAAAATGGCTTCAGGAAAAATATAATGCCGATGTCATTACCGTTACCGGAAATCTCGGACAGAAAAAAGAACTCGTCGGTGTTGCCGAAAAAGCGTACAAATCGGGAGCAAAAAAAGTATTCATTCAGAATCTTGAAAAAGAATTCGTGAACGACTATATCTTCCCTGCGTTAAAAGCAGGCGCGTTGTACGAACATAGTTATCCAATGGCAACATCCATCGGCCGTCCGCTCCTTGCCAAAGCATTAGTTGAAGTTGCCAAACGCGAAAAATGCACGCACGTTGCTCACGGCTGCACCGGAAAAGGAAACGATCAGGTTCGTTTCGAAGTTTCGGTGATGGCGCTGGCACCCGAACTGAAAGTGCTTGCCCCACTACGTGAATGGGAATTCAAATCGCGCGAAGAAGAAATTGAATATTGCCAGAAGCACGGCATTCCGGTTTCAGCAACAAAGAAAAGCCCATACTCCATCGATGAAAATATCTGGGGAACAAGCATTGAGTGCGGCATTCTGGAAGATCCGATGGAAGTCGCGCCGGAGGACGCATACACGCGCACCACATCTCCTCAAGATGCACCGGACAAACCGACCATCGTCACTCTCCAATTCAAAGCAGGCGTTCCGGTTGCATTAAACGGAAAAAAGATGGACCCTGTATCGCTCATCCATAAGTTGAATGAGATTGCCGGAGCCAACGGCGTCGGACGTCTTGACCTTGTCGAAAATCGTCTTGTGGGAATTAAATCGCGCGAAGTGTACGAAGCACCGGCGGCAGTAACGCTTCATTTCGCTCACCGAGAGTTGGAACGGCTTGTGCTTGACAAAGAAACAATGCACTACAAAGCAAAACTATCAAACGATTACGCCGATATCATCTACAACGGAACATGGTTCTCGCCGCTCCGTAAAGCGTTTGATGCATTTATCGACGAGACACAAAAGAATGTTACCGGAATAGTGAAGGTAAGACTCTACAAAGGAAATGTTGAAATAGCAGGACGCACTTCTCCTTACTCGCTCTACGATATGAAACTTGCGACCTATACGATTGAAGATACATTCGACCATACGTCAGCGCAAGGATTCATAAATATCTACGGCCTGCCGCTGAAGACGTATAATCAGGTAAATAAAGAGAGGTTTGCCAAAGTAAAAAAGGCCCTGAAAAGAAAAAGGTAATACGTGATAAGACAGATAGTAAACCAAAACCCGCTTGATGAGAGCGGGTTTTGTCTTTTCTCACATGATATGTCAATCCACCCTCGTCTTTTTTTCGTTGTATTGATATAAAGACAGAATTGTGTATTTTTACGGAATGTAAATGCGATATTTACCAAGGGAGAGCCAGCCATGTTTCGTAATTTCAGTATCTCAACAAAACTTTTTATCACATTCGTTCCAATTTTTATTTTGGGAATTGCTGTCAGCATTTATGTCAGCAACATGTACCAGGAAAAAGAGATGGAAGAACAGGCGTTGGAATCGGCAAACGAAAAAGCGCTCATCGTGCGTGAATCGCTCGTGAACATGATGGTGGAAAGCCAGATAGTTGACGATAAATATCTTGAGAAAGTAAAACAGATTGCGAACCTGAACGACTTCTATATTAGAATTGATACTGCAAGACTTCATCTTGCCGAAGACTATATGGATAATGCCCGCAGTGTGCGGCTTGGCAATCGTATGAAGCATGCCCAACAAAAAGATGCGTTTGATAATACGTACGGCAATGAAGTTCTTTCCACAGGGAAGCAGAAATGGGTTCGCGTCGGCGATAACTTCCGGGCAATGATTCCTTTCAAAGCGGAAAAGAAATGCCAGCGGTGCCATGATGTTCAAATTGG
>JAQUOA010000029.1 GCA_028749215.1 Bacteroidota bacterium | reverse complement strand
CGTACTTATCGGAATAGAGTTCTTTACCGGCATGGTGGTATGAAAACGTAATCGTATGCTTCGTTACCCCATTCAGCAAGAGCTCGTCAATAAGCTGCTGGCAAAAATTTTGGAAATCGAACCACGCAGGTTTAATTTTTGTGTTGCCCACTTCAATATGCATAATCGTCAAAACATCGTTGGATAAGCTCGTCATATAGACGGTGGCGTGCTGTATTTTTCTAATATGTTCAAAATACTTTTCCTCGTCGTATGTCCGTCCAATCATGCCGAGCAATTCGGCGGAATTCAGAATAGCAGTGAGCGGCGTTCGAAATTCGTGTGCGGCTGTTGCAATAAATCTTGATTTGACGACATTCGAATCTTTTTCACGACGCAATGCTTCTTCCAGCAAACGTTCTTTTTTCTCCAACTCTGCCACACGGGAAGCGAGACGTTCAATTTCTTTCTGCAAATCAGGGTTAGGTTGTTTTGTCATGTAAAAATGTAATCAAATGCAGTTTTTCTTACAAACGTTAGAGCAAATTAGCAACGGCAAATTTTTTGTATCGAAGACAAAATTCTCTTTTTATATGGAAGAGAAGTGGGGAAAGAATGAAGTGCTCGCTTACAGCACAATAAGCGCGCTTACAGCATTTTCGCGGAAGTTAGCATTGATTATTCATAAAATCGCGAAAGAAAATGACGGCATATGTTGAGGATGTTTGAGTTTTATTCCTTCACTGTACACAATTTGGAGTCAGCGTGAAAAAATTGGTAGTCGTTTTTACACTGTTGTTTGTTTCAATCTCTGCTTTGCAACTTTTTGGTGCGGAAAAAAGTGCTGCACTCATGCCCTATCCCGCTCAGGTAACGTTTACTTCCGATCGTTTTGTATTAAATGAAAATTTTTCCGTTGAAATTCACGGCACACCCGATGCTCGTTTGTATCCTGCCGTCACGCGGATGATGTACCGCTTCGTGGGAAGAACCGGATTGTTTTTGAACACAGATTTTCTTTCACTGAAGACGCCTGCTGAAAATGCTCCGCTGACAATTACCGTTGATCGTCCGGGAAAAGTAGTATTGAATGAGGATGAATCGTACCGTCTGGATATAACGGGTCAGCATATTTTTTTAAAAGCTGTCACTGATCTCGGTGCTCTTCACGGTTTGGAAACATTACTGCAGGTTTTAGATTCCGACAGCAGCGGATATTTTTTTAAAGGATGCTCAATAATAGATGCACCCAAATTTCCATGGCGGGGATTAATGTTAGATGTCTCCCGCCATTTTCTACCCATGGATGTGATTAAAAGAAACATCGACGGGATGGCGGCGGTGAAATTGAATATCCTCCATCTTCATTTAAGCGAGGATCAGGGATTTCGTGTGGAATGTAAAACGTTTCCGAAGCTTCACGAGCTTGGTTCAGACGGATTGTATTACACGCAGGTGCAGATAAAAGAAATTCTTGCGTACGCCAATGCCCGCGGTATTCGGGTGATTCCCGAATTTGATTTACCCAGTCACTGCACAAGCTGGTTTGTGGGTTATCCGGAATTAGCGAGCCAGCCCGGACCGTACACGATTGAGCGCCATTGGGGAGTGTTTAATCCGACGATTGATCCGACCAAAGAGACGACGTACGCGTTTCTGGATGCATTCTTCAAAGAGATGTCGCAATTATTCACCGACGAATATTTTCACATTGGCGGTGATGAAAATACGGGCAAGCAGTGGGATGACAATCCTTCCATCCAAAAATTTAAACGCGATAACAAGATTGCCGACAACCACGCGCTTCAGGATTACTTCATCAACCGTGTTTCAAAAATTTTTACGAAGTACAATAAAAAAATTGTCGGATGGGAAGAGGTGATGCGTCAAAGTTCTTCGACGGGAACGATTGTCCAAACATGGCGCGAAGATAAAGTTTTGGAGGATGCCGTTCACAAAGGGTACCGCGTCATTGTTTCCAAGGGCTACTATATTGACTTAATGTACTCCGCAGAAAATCACTACTCCAATTTAGTCATCCCAAATGATTTGAAGCTTACAGAAGCGGAGAAAAAAAATATTCTCGGTGCGGAGACAACGATGTGGGCGGAATTTGTGACACCGGAAAATATCGATTCTCGTATTTGGCCCCGCACGGCAGCGATTGCCGAGCGGTTTTGGTCTTCAGAAAAAGTAAACGATGTACGTTCAATGTACGCCCGTCTTGAAACCATCAGTTTTCAATTCGAAGAGTTAGGGCTGACGCATAAAAAGAATGCAGAGATGATGCTGCGGCGTTTGACCAACAATACGGATGTTACGGCGTTGAGAAATTTTGTTGCAGTCATTGAACCTCTCAAAGAATACAACCGGTTCGATAAAGGAAAAGATTTTGCATCCTACTCGCCGTACACGCGGGTAATGGATGTTGCCACGGCAGATGCACCGGCGGCTCGGATATTTCAAACATTGGTAAACGATTTTTCGGTATCGAAGAAAACCGATTCAAAGATGCTGGATTCAATGCAAAGTTATTTGCAACTATGGAAAACTAATCATGCCAGTTTAGTGCGAACTATTCGCGTTTCACCAATTCTTAAAGAGATTGAATCACTGTCGGCAGATCTATCAACGGTGTCGGAAATTGGTTTGCAGGCGGTGGATGCAATTCGGACAAAGAAAAAACTTGATGCGATGTGGGTTGTGGTGAGTGCGCGGATGCTTCAAAAAGCAAAAGAGCAGCGCGGCCAATGCGAATTGATGGTCGTTGCTCCTATAGAACAGCTTCTGGCAATTGCTCGGCAGCAATAATTTTTTGGAAAGAGACAACGGCGTATGGGAAATAAAAAAATTGAAGTCACCCTTGGAGTAGAAATTGGCGGCACCACCACGGTGTTTGGACTTGTGGACAGCTCGGGGAAGTGTTATGTGGAAGAAAAAATTCAAACTCGGCCGCACGAGTCTCCTGAATTTCTCTTCGATCAGCTCTTTACAAAATTCGGCGAAATCTACAATCAGGTTTCTGATAAATATGACATGATCGGCATCGGCATCGGCGCACCGAGTGCGAACTACTATAAAGGAACAATTGAAAATTCTTCCAATCTTAATTGGAAGTATGTGAATGTTGTTGAATTGGTAAAAAAATATTGGGATCTGCCGACGGTGATTACGAACGATGCCAATGCAGCGGCGCTCGGCGAAAGCAAGTTCGGCAACGCCCGCGGGATGAAAAATTTTATTCAAATTACGTTAGGCACAGGATTAGGAAGCGGAATTTTTGTTGACGGCAATATCGTCTACGGCCATGATGGATTCGCGGGCGAGATCGGCCACATGACCGTGGAAAAAAACGGACGCTCATGTGGTTGCGGAAGAAAAGGATGCCTTGAAACGTATGCCTCAACCAGCGGATTAGTGAGAACCGTGCTCGAATTACTCTCCCTCTATAATGACGACAGCGTCCTCCACGAAATTGCACCGAACGAATTAACCTCCAAGCTTATCTACCGCGCCGCTATCAACGGCGATACCATCGCCAATATGGCATTTGAAGCAACAGGGCAAAAGCTTGGCGAGGCGCTGGCAAATGTTGTGGCGTGTTTCAGCCCCGAAGCAATTATTCTTTCGGAAGGAGTGGCGCTGGCGGGAGATTTAATTGTGCGGCCGACAAAACATCACATGGAGCTGAATCTGTTGAATCTCTTTAAATCCAAGGTCGATATTTTACTTTCCGGCATGCCCCGCGGCGATGTTGCCATACTCGGTGCCAGTGCGCTGATCTGGCATGAACTGATGCTGGAGAAAGACAAAAAGAAATTAGCCATGATAAATAATTAACGTGCAGAGGCTTAAAAAAATATTTTTGTTTTTCTGTATGGCGTTGACGATACAGACTTTGACCGCGCAGACATTTCCGGTAAAAGAAGGGAGACTGGTCTTTCACCGATATACGGATTGGAGTGCGTACGACGGAGCGTTGTATATCTATAATTTTTCCACAAAGACTTTAGACTACATAAGTATGTCGTGGAATATAGTTCATACTGCCAATGCACATTTTTCTCCCGACGGCTCAAAAATAGTTTTCATGGGAATTCCCAAAGATCAGTTTGTATCGAAGACCGATCCCAATAATAGAAGCAAGTGGGATATTTTCTTGTGGACAGTAGGCGATACTGCTCAACCAACGAATCTCACTGCGGGTAACGGAGTGCTCGATCAAGATCCCAAATTTTTTTCTGACAACAAACGTGTAGCCTTTAAACAAAATGGTGACGTTGCAATTGTTGACATTACAACAAAAGCAGTCACAAAGTTAACGACCGGAGGGACTGTGAGCGAAAGGTCGATGGAATATCCGACCATGGACGGTAAAGAAATTATGTTTGAAGAAAACTCTATCATCTATCGCATTAATATCGCGACGAAAGATATCGTACCTGTTTACACGGTGCCGAATGTGCAGAGCTACTATCCCATTGTGCGGGATGATTCGACATTTTACTTTTCGCGGTGGTTTTCACCTTCCGGCCATGGTGACGAAATCTATCTTGGAAAAATTTATGATATTGATTCCGCTGTTCCCGTTGCGTTTGATACCGAAGCCGCCGATGAATCCGATGCCTGTCCTGTTGATTCGACATTGGTGTTTTTTAGCAGCACGCGATCCGGGACAAAAGGCGGATACGATCTCTACCTTGGAGATATTAAATCCGGCTTATATTGGTCGCTTACGTACTACGGAGTGAATTCGAGCATCCATGAATTAGGTGCTTCATATACAAAATTTTCCTACCCCACTAAAGTTGGAGCATTAATAGAGACGCCAAAGATTTTTTTTCTCTCTCAAAATTTTCCTAATCCATTCAATCCGTCGACAACAATACGATACTCGCTTCCAAGATCTTCACATGTTATGATGAAAGTCTATGATGTATATGGAAGGGAAATATCCACTCTCATCAACAAAGTGCAGGAGACAGGAGAGCATTCGGTTGATCTCAATCTGACGAATGTAAGTTCGGGTGTTTTTTTTTATCAACTCGCTGTAGGAAATCAGACGCTGACGAAGAAGTGCGTACTTTTGAAATGATTTTTAATAATACAGGATTGATTATTCAAACAAGTTATTTAAATTTTTTGCTGGAGGGAAAGGAGGATGGTTCCTGACTACTTACACAAACAAGAGTTTGTTTGCACTTTAATTCATTAATCCATATACAAAAAAGAAAGGTGAGTTATGAAAAAAATACTTTGTACCGTTTTCATAGGCTTGCTCATGTTTGGTTCGCAATTACGGGCACAAACCGTAGAAAATTTTGACGGCAAGTGGGCTACGTGGTCAGACGAATGGTGGAATGCTGCAAGTAATGTTACACATGATTACGATTCCACATTCAAAGATCAAGGTGCGGCTTCGTTGAAGATTGACTGGAAGACCGTTACCGAAGGAGGTTACGCCGGCATCAGCTTTGCACGGTTTACCGGTGCTTCTGAAACATCAATTGACATGTCGGGATATGATTCGTTAGTATTCTACATGTATGTTGATCGCGCTGCACATTCCAACGACACATATCTAGCAATTATTTTTCGCGAAAATCCGAGTGATGCTTCGTACTCCGTTGATCCTACACAAAATAATTTTCAAACAGAAATGTGGCGGCATCAATACAACGGCATTTTTACCACTAATACGAAAGTGTGGAAGAGAATCAGCGTTCCTCTTAAAGTTGTTGGTGATCCGACAAATCCACAAGTTTCAGATTGGAATGCAGGTTGGAACCGGCAGGGAGTCGGTGCCGGACGTTACAACAATGCAAAATTTGATTTGAATTCGATTCGCGGTTTCTACATGGAGTTCGACAGTGATTCATCAGCGACCAACGATTCATGCCTTGTGTACTTCGACAACATGATGCTTGTCGGACATCAAGTAACGCCGCTTGTTCTTTTCAACGGACGATTTGTTGCTCCCGGCGTGCAAATGACCACCGGTTGGAGCGGCACTGTTGAAATTGATCCTACTCAAGATTACGACGGTAAAGGGACAGGGGCAGTAAAATGGACTGGCGATGACGGCTGGGATGGCGTGTGGTGGAATATTAGTTCGCCAAAAAACCTTGGACCGAATTGGATGCAAGACACAATCCAATTTGCTATTAAGGCGCCGAAAGGATTTGGTAAACTGTACGTTGCGTTGACCGATCCGCAAACTACGACGCCGAGCGCGTACCAAGTGGTGTATGAGATGCCTGAATCAGTTGCTGTGCCCGGTGGGTATGACGGCAACTGGCATCTCATCAGAGTACCGCTCAGTAATTTTGCCCAATGGGGGTCATGGGATTCTATGCATGACAAGAGCAAACGAATGGACTCATCAATGATTGCTCAATTCCGTATTGAAGGTGATGGTCAAAATATTAAAGGTAAAGTGGTATGGTTTGATAATATTTGGACCGGCACGCAATCGTTTGACATTGCCGCTCCGATCGCTCCGAAAAATGTTTCGGGAGTAAAGAATGGAAACTATATCAACACAATCAGTTGGGATTATGATCTCTCAGGAAAAAATCCCGCGTATAACATTTACACCAGTGCACAGGCAATTACCGATGTGCATGCACAAGGAGTTCTTCCGATAGCATTGGGATTGAAGAGAACTGATGCGAGCACCACCGGATTGTATGACACCAGATTAGTGGCTCCGCAAAAAGATGCACCGAATACCTCCTACTACGCTGTCACAGCTGTAGATTTAATGGGAGTTGAAGGTCCAGTGGGTGCAAGTGGATCAGTAACAAATACAGCCAAAGGTATGGTCGTCATCAATTCAAAAGCACCAACCGGTTTTGTATTAGACGGTAGTCTCACAGAGTGGGCTTCTATTCGACCTATCCGATTGAATCCGAAAGACGGATCAGGACATGTTGTTCAAAATACGGTTTTCAAAGATAGCGCTGATCTGAATGTAAAAGCATACCTTGCGATGGATGATAAAAATTTATACGTCGCATTCGATATTACCGACGACTCAGTGATAACAAATGATGGCAGTTGGCCGGGGCAAGATTACGATTCACCGGAACTCTACATTGGTTTATACGATGGTGCGAAGATTGCACATTTCTCAACCCCATTCCATCGCGGGGCCGCACCCGAATACAAATTACGATTTAGCCCCAATCAAATTTTTGTGGATGACCCGGTGTGGGGAACTCTTGTTGATACCGCAATCAATAAAGTAAACTATATCTGGAAGAAAAAGCCGCTTTCTCCAGGATACATCATTGAAGCAAAAATTCCGTTCGATACACTAGCGAAATTTGGCGGTGACAGCGTATTTAAACCGGTGTATGGGACCAAAATTCCAATTGATTTCCAAGTTAACGACCGTGATATCAGCGGCGATCCTGGTGCCAACGGGCTACGTGAAGGTCTGCTGACGTACGCCGTTCATGATGATAATATTTGGGGACCGCCATCGCTGTGGACATACACATGGATTGGTGATCCGACGACAGGAGTTGACAATGCATCTCTAGTGGCGACAACATATAGTCTCTCACAGAACTATCCCAATCCATTCAATCCGTCGACACAAATAAAGTACTCGTTGGAAAAAGGGAGTATCGTAACGTTGAAGGTGTACGATGTTATTGGACGTGAAGTAGCGACCGTTGTCAACGAGTTTCAAAACTCAGGAAATTATACCGTTAACTTTAATACGTCACAAAAAGGAAGAACATTGGCGAGCGGTGTCTACTTCTACAGCATCAACGCCGGTGCATTTCATTCTGTAAAGAAAATGATGTTGCTTAAATAATCTGCAGTTCATCTGTGGTGTCATCGGTTCTGCCGATGACACCGGGATTTATGAACACCCCCTTCAGTTGTGTGCAACCAAGCCCGGATGTTTCTCCTAAACACAGTGAGAAATTTCAAGGATGAAGGGGGTCATTATAAGAAAAGTGCTTGCAGTTGGTACTAATTTTTTTGTTACACTTTACCTATGAAAAATTTCATCTTTCGTCCATTTTATTTTTTTCCCTGTAAAAATATTATTATCAGCATACTCATGATGCTGAATATCTTTGCGGCGACAACGGTGTACGCCGGAACAACAGGAAAAATTTCCGGTAAAATTACCGACGCCCAGACAAAAGAAGGATTGTTGGGAGCGACCATTCTCATCCAAGGAACGCGCCTTGGCACGATTGCAGATCCTGACGGCTACTATTACATCAACAACCTGTTGCCGGGAACGTATACCATTGTTGCCAGCATGATTGGCTACAACAGAACTATTGTCAATAATATTAATGTGAAAATTGATTTAACCACGACGATCGACGTAAAACTTACGCAGAGTGTTGTTGAAGGGCAGGAAGTCGTCATTCGCGCAGAGCGTCCGTTGGTGCAAAAAGATTTGACATCAACCTCCGTTACAATTTCATCCGATGAAATAAAAACTATTCCGGTCGAAAATATCGGACAGGTCATCAATCTCCAGGCAGGTGTTGTGGGAGGACATTTCCGCGGCGGGCGCGCCAACGAAGTGTCGTATCTCGTCGATGGAATTTCTGTGACCGACCCGTTCAATGGCGAGTTAAGTTTACAGTTAGAAAACTCTTCTGTACGGGAGATGGAAGTGATCAGCGGAACATTCAATGCAGAGTACGGACAGGCAATGTCCGGCATCGTGAATATTGTGACGCAGGATGGAGCAACTAATTTCAACGGGACAATTTCAGCATACGCCGGCGACTACATTACCTCGCGCACCGATATTTTTCAGAATCTCAATCACTATTCCACGCCGCGAATGAGGGATGTGCAATTTTCGTTGAGCGGACCCACAGAAATTGATGAAAACTTCACCTTCTTTACGACGGGGAGATATTACTACGACGAAGGATATTTATACGGAAAGCGTGTGTATAACACCTACGACACTAGTGCGTACTTTCCAACCGGTGATGGCGCCTTTGTTGCCATGGAACCCAACAGAAAATATTCTTTTAACGGCAAACTCACCTATTCGCTGCCGCAGGTAAAATTGAGTTACAGTTTTTTCTGGGATGATAATTTTACCAAGGGTTTCAGCCAAGAGTATGCATGGGATCCAGACGGAATTCTTAATCGTTATCATACCAGTAGAATTCACAATCTTCAAGCGACTCATATTTTGTCGCCGGAAACATTTCAATCGCTTAAATTTACTTTGAATCGTTTTGACTACAAAGGCTACGTGTATGCCGATCCGTTCGATAAGCGGTACGTCGATCCAAATCAAGGGAATCCGGGATCAGAATATACATTTCGATTTTCGGGGAATGATGCGGGCCGCTACAGCCGATACACCGAAACATATCTTCTTCAGTGGTCGGTATCATCGCAGGTATCGAAGGAACATAAAATTGGAATTGGTGCTGAAGGAAGAGTGCATCAGATTTACAATCACGAATATTCTGTGGTGAATACAACTGAAGGTGTCACCGATAGTTTGGGGCATCGTATCTTCACGCTTGGCTATCGGGACCTTGGTACGCCGGGAAACCAGGATTACACAAAAAAACCGTTCGAAGTTTCCGGTTATGTTCAGGATAAAATGGAATATGATATCATGATCATCAACGCCGGTGTTCGGTTAGATGCGTTCGAACCGAATTCTTCGTTGTTGTACGATTTACGGAATCCCACGCGCAATACGGCTTTTCTCAATGCCGGAAGAATGAAAAAAGCGTCAAGAAAAATTCAAGTCAGTCCGCGATTTGGCGTTTCGTTTCCGATTACCGATCAAGGGATCATTCACTTTTCCTACGGCCACTTTTTCCAAATACCAAGTTTCGAAAATTTATACCTCAACTCTGATTACTTAGTCATACCAGGGCAATCACTTTCCTCCATCACCGGCAATCCCGATTTGCAGGCTCAACGCACCGTGATGTATGAAATCGGTTTGCAGCAAGTCCTTGCAAGCCACCTCTCCATGGATTTTACGCTCTACTACCGCGATATCCGCAATCTCTTAGGCATGGAGATTATTAATTCGTATGAAGGATTTAAGTACGCCCGATTCATTAATCGCGATTACGGCAATGTGCGCGGATTCATTTTCTCTTTGGACCGGCAGTTTGTTGATTACTTCAGCGCGCGGCTTGATTATACGTACCAAATTGCCGAAGGAAATGCCTCGGATCCTTTCTCGGTGTACAATAACAATCAAACAAACCCTCCGGTCGAAACGAATAAAAAAGTTGTGCCGCTGGATTGGGATCAACGTTCAACGCTGAATCTTACGATAACGGTTGGTGAACCGGGCAACTGGACGACCGGACTCATTTTTCAATACGGATCGGGATTTCCCTACACCGAAGATGTACGAACATCGCAGGGATTGCGATTTGAAAATGGCGGCATGAAACCATCCACCATGAATGTTGATTTGCGGGCAGAGAAATCTTTTGATCTCGGAAAATCGAAACTCAATCTCTTTTGTCTCGTCTATAATCTGCTCGATATTAAAAATGAAGATCGTGTCGACCCCACCACCGGGCGGGCCAATATCAATATCTACACAAAGTACGCTCAAACGATTCGAGGGTTAAATACTCTTCAACAGTATTTAAACGATCCCTCGTCATTTTCTGCGCCTCGTCAAGTACGGGTCGGATTTAATTTTGAATTTTAGCACAAATTTTTTTTGAGGATAACAAGGTGAAGCAAAACATTCTTCCTTTTTTTATACCGATGCTCTTCTGGAGTGCAACTTCTTTGGCGCAAGTTGATCCGCAAATTCAAATCTACAGGAATGAACCTCGTGGAAACTACCAGTTCCGAAGAGAAGGAATCATGGATGGTAATCAGATACGAACACTCTATTATAATAATGGAGAAGTTGGTCAATGGCCGTTCCAGCCTTCGGGCGAATGGCCGAAAGGAAGCGGTCACTCATATTTGGATGGAGTAACCGTTCTGATCGGTGGGAAAGTAATGCTGAAGAATGCAAAAACAATTACACCTATTGAAGCATCGTACAGAGAAGAGATGGATAGAGATCCATCGACCGGTACAATTTGGGGATTAGAACCTGTTCCAGGGTATTCAAATTCAAGTTCGTCTAAACCCGCACAAAACCGTGATCCCAATTCATTTCCTCTGCACTGGCCTCGTTCACTTTTTTATGGAAAAACCGAATCCGATGCATCCAAGTGGGATGGATATTGGTATGGATATTTTGGGCGTGGCGTTACCAATGCAGATTTTGAAACGTTCTTTGTTATGGATGATTCACAGGACAAAGAATTCACGCGCCCGCCATATTCGTATTGGCCAATCGGTGATACACTGCATTATACTTCTTCCGCTGGAATAGACTCTGCTGTATTCAATGCCGATTCAACCAGGGGCGGCCTTGGAGTGCGAGTTGAAGTGCGCGGATTTCAGTGGTCCCATGTATTAGCGGAAGATATTATTTTCTGGCACTACGATATTGTGAATATTTCGGACCACGATTATCAATCTGCGGCTTTTGGTTTTTATACAGATCCAGGTGTCGGCGGAACGAATAACCAAACGAACAGCGCGCTGTTTTCCCGAAAAATAAATCTTGCCTATGCATGGAACCCGACCGGATTAGGGCAGCCCGGAAATTATAAAACGGGATATTTTGGTTATGCGTATTTGGAAAGTCCCGGTATTGCTGATGATAAAATCGATAATGATTTTGACGGCATCACGGATGAAAAACGCGACAGCGGGCCGGGAACAAAAATATCTGGCAAAGCGAATGTCATCTCATATCTCAACACCAATTATAACATGACAGAATTCATGAGTTTTTATGGGTACAAAACGGTCGACGATATTCCTGCCGTGCAGCAAGGATACATGTGGACGGGTGATGAGAATGCAAATTGGCGGGGATATTCCGATCTCAATCATAATGGCAAATGGGATCCGGATGAACCGCTGAATGACGATGTTGGTGCCGATGGTGTTGGCCCGTTTGATCCTCAGTACAATGGGCCGGATGAAGGAGAAGGCGATGGTATTCCAACCGCCGGTGAACCTAATTTTGATGCAACCGATAAAGATGAATCGGATCAAATCGGGTTAACGGCAGTTTCAGTCACCGAACTTGTTGCCGGCAGTTCCGCCGCCCCGTGGCCAAAAAATGATGATGCGGTGTGGTCAAAAATGACTGATGGATTCAAAGACACAACAATACAAAACAGCAACATCATGATCGTCTTTGCTTCAGCACCGTTTCCGCTGAAGAAAAATAAGCGCGAACGTTTTTCAATGGCTCTTGCAATGGGAACCGATCTTGATAATCTCATCTTCAACAAGATTACAGTGCAGGCGATTTATAACGCCAATTACAATTTTTCTCAGCCGCCGTATACACCGCATGTCACAGCCGTGCAGGGTAATAAAAAAGTGTATCTATACTGGGATAATATTGCCGAGCAGTCGTACGATCGATTTCTTCACAAGTACGATTTTGAAGGTTATTCGGTGTATCGAAGTACAGAGCCTGAATTCAAAGACGTTCAGCTCATAACCGATTCAAAAGGCGAAGCAAAGTATTGGAAACCTTTGGTGCGTTACGATGTTGCCGATAGTATTATGGGCCCCGATCCGGTTGGTATCAACGGTGCACGGTTCTATCGCGGCGACGATACCGGATTGCAACACTCGTTTGTTGATTCAACGGTGGAAAACGGCATGCGGTATTTTTATGCCGTCGTTTCGTATGACAAAGGCGATCCTGCCTACGGTACCGGTGGATTACAGCCGACGGAATGTTCAAAAATAATTTCAATGGACGTTGCAGGGAATATCAGATTTGTCGATATCAATTGTGCGGTGGCGACACCGAATGCCGCTGCTGCCGGATACGTTCCGCCGCAAGTAAGTGGAAACATCGATCGTGTAACAATAGGTGCCGGTACCGGAGCAATGAAAGTGAGCGTACTCAATCCATCAGCGATTGCAGAAGGGAATGAGTACCGAATAAAATTTTTTGCGTCAGGAACGATTCCAAATTATACAACAGCGTCGTACAATATTTATCGGGTAACAACAACTGCGACTGATACGCTGTATAAAAATATTTCTGCTAAAGAATTTGGAGAGTCAAGGCCGAGTCCGGCATTTGACGGCATGGTGATTACTTTTACAAACGACACGATTGTTGCACCGATTGATTCTTTGACAACATGGATAAAAGGGAATAGCACGATTACCATGGCCGTAGGACCGGATGATTCTAATCCGGGAAAGAATGTACGGTGGCCGGATGATTATAAAATAGTCTTTGGTGAAAAAGATACAACGGCATTCGACCTCCCGCCGACGTACCCGTTACTCCCTGTCAATTTTAAAATTTACAGTTTATCAACGGGAAAGTCCTTGAAGTTTATTGTTGAAGATAAGGATGGATCCGGTTCGTTCAGCGTCGGAGATGTGATAAAAATTCTCGATGGGTATGTGGATGATACAAATTTCAAAATGTCGTGGAAAATAGCGTACGGAAAAATGAGCGATGCGACCGCTGTTCTTCCGGCTGTTGGAGATCGTTTTGAAATCCATACCAAGAAACCATTTCAAACCGGCGACTACTTTTCGTTCAAGGCGAAAGCGCAACGGATGGATAATACACTGGCAAAAAATAATCTTTCCAAAATTCACGTTGTGCCAAATCCGTACATCGGTACGGCAAAATGGGAACCGCGCACGTTGTTTCAATCAGGCCGCGGTGAACGGCGTATTTCGTTTGTGAATTTGCCGCAGAAATGTACGGTGCGAATTTACACGGTTGCCGGCGCGCTGGTGAAGACGCTGACAAAAGATTCCGCGCCCGGAGACGGTGCATTGACGTGGAATTTAGTATCAGAGGACGGAATGGACATTGCTTATGGATTGTACGTGTATCATGTTGATGCTCCAGGAATCGGCGAGTACATCAATAAATTTGCAGTGATTAAATAACAATCGAAGTTTTGAAATTACAGTAGAAGTGATTTACTATGAAAATCTTTTTTGTCATCCTCTTTATTGGTATTGCATCATCCTCTGTTCATGCCCAAGGTTTTGTTTCTGATGTCTCCAAGAAAGGTACGACCGCCGCACCATTTCTCTCCATCGGACAAGGGGCTCGTGCCATAGGAATGGGAAGTGCCTTCGTTGCCATTGCCGATGACCGCAGTTCGCTGTACTGGAATCCGGCAGGATTAGCTGATCTTCCGGGAAACGGAATTGTTTTTGATCATACACAGTGGATTGCCGACCTCCAATATAATTTTTTCGGTGCTTCATTCAATCTTGGCGACTATGGAGCGGTGGGGATGAGTGCGATTACGTCGAGCATCAGCGACATGGATGTCACTACGATATCAGAACCGGATGGTACCGGTGAAGTGTTCGGTGTTTCCGATGCTGCGTTCAGCCTTGCGTACGCACTGAAATTGACGAACGAGTTTTCCATCGGCATTAATCCAAAGTATGTATACCAAAAAATTTGGAAAATGAGTGCGGGAACATTTGCATTCGATCTCGGTGTAAAATATAAAACGCCGTTCCCCGGAATCACTCTTGCCATGACTATTACCAACTTTGGCGGAAAAATGCAGATGGCTGGTCCCAATGCCCTCATTACCTATGATCCCGATTTGCCGAACAGCGGTAACAACGACCGCATTCCTGCGAATCTGCAAATGGATGAGTGGGCATTGCCGTTAAACTTCCGCGTCGGCATTGCCTACGATGCGATAAAATCCGACGACAATCGTTTAGTTTTTGCTATCGATGCAACACATCCGAATGATAACTATGAGAGCCTTAATGTCGGCGGAGAATATACGTACCAGGATTTTCTTTCGTTGCGCAGCGGTTACAAAGCACTCTTCCTGCAAAGTTCCGAAGAATCCTTTGCCTTCGGTGTTGGAGTAAAGCAATTTGTTGTCCGAAATGTCGTTGTATCGATTGATTATGCCTATCAGGAGTTTAAACGGCTGAAGAATATTCAAAAGTTTTCGGTCGGAATTAATTTTTAAGTGAGAGAATTTGTATTTCATAAATTTATGGTATATTCAAGCACCTCAAACAAATTTTAAAGGATAATGTCCAATGAGCCAAACAAAACAGCCGACCAATACCGGCGCATTAGCAACGTTAGTCACGGTGTTTTTCTTTTGGGGATTCATTGCCGCTTCCAACGGAATTTTCATCCCTTTCTGCAAAAAATATTTCAGCCTGTCGCAATTCGAATCGCAATTAATTGACACGGCATTTTACGGAGCATACTACATCGGTTCGTATTTGCTCTTCTTAAGCACGGCGTTGACCAAAATTGACATCCTCAACAAGATCGGCTACAAAAAAGGAATTGTTGTCGGATTGTTCGTCTCCATTGCCGGAGCCATGCTGATGATTCCTGCTGTCAATTCAGGCTCGTTCTACTTTATTCTCGGTGCATTTTTTGTAATCGCCTTAGGATTTTCACTTCAACAAACTGCGGCACAGCCGTTTGCCGTTGCATTAGGAGATCCTTCGACAGGCTCTCATCGTTTAAACATGGGAGGCAGCGTCAATTCGTTTGGAACGACAGTCGGTCCGTTGATTGTGAGTATTGCACTGTTCGGATCAATTAAAGCTGGTGCCGGAGGAAGTGCGGATATTGGACAGATAAAATCTTTGTACATGATTGTCGGTGGTGTGTTCCTCTTAGCGGCGCTGATTTTTATTTTCTCAAAAAAACTTCCTGCATCAAATTTTGAAGAGCATGTAGAATCGAGTCCCAAGGCGCTCACAAGCCTGACAACGCTGACACTTGCCTTAGGTGGCGTCATTGTGTTGGGACAGCTGACGGAATTAGGAAAATTATCACTGGCTTCGATGGCGTTGATTGTCGTTCTGCTGGTTCTTTTCATTTCGTTTCAGTCAGCGAAAAAAAATGGAGAAGGATGGGGTGCGATGAAATATCCGCAGCTCATTCTCGGTATGCTTGGTATTTTTATTTACGTCGGTGTTGAAGTGACTATTCAAAGTAATTTAGGTGCACTGCTGAAAACCTCTGCCTTTGGCAGTTACGATGAATCGCATAATTCTCACTTCATTTCTCTGTACTGGGGAAGTTTAATGATTGGACGATGGACGGCCGCGCTGTCGGTGTTCAATCTGAAAAAAGAAATGAAACGATTGCTGACAATTGTTGTTCCGTTCGTGGCATTTGCCATCGTCCTGCTGGTGAATGCCGGACGAGGAAATGATGTGAGCGATCTGTATCTGTATGTCGCGTGTATCGCAATTTTAATTGGCGGAATATTTTATGGACAAGATAAACCGATGAAGACATTGCTGACGCTGGCATTGCTTGCCGCGACAGCCATGATCGTTGGAATGGCAACGTCCGGCATGGTGGCGATCTATGCGTTCATGGCAGGCGGATTGTTCTGTTCTGTGATGTGGCCTTGCATTTTTTCATTGGGAATTGCCGGTTTAGGAAAATATACATCTGAAGGTTCCGCATTTTTAATTATGATGATTTTAGGTGGAGCTATTATTCCTCCATTCCAAGGGGCGGTGGCAGATTCGTCAGTTGGAATTCATATGTCGTATGTTGTGCCGGTGGCAGGATTCCTTCTGCTTGGATGGCTCGCAATGAAAATGAAGAGCGTGTTGCAGGCTCAAGGGTTAGATTTTGACAACCAAATTGCCGGTGGACATTGATGAGGTGTCGTTAAAGAATGCTGTTGAATAAAATGAATGTTATAAAAATTATTTTTATCCTATGTTTGGGCGCGGTGAGTATTTCACGCGCCCAAACTTTTACCATCATAGGGCATCGGGGCGCTGCATCAATCGCACCTGAAAATACGTTAGCATCATTTAAGAAAGCAATCGATCTTGGTGTGGACTATTTTGAACTTGATGTGCGAACAACGTTGGATGATTCACTCATCATCATGCATGATGAATACGTTGATAGAACAACAAATGGTGTTGGGACCGTTGCATCGAAAACTTATTCAGAAATAAAGACACTGGATGCAGGAAGTAAATTCTCCAGTGCTTTTGCCGGAGAAAAAGTTCCTTCATTGTGTGAAGCATTGAAGTTAGCGAAGGATTTTAATTCGAAAGCATGCCTTCATATTTATGTTGCCAATATGGCAAAGGTCATTGAGCTTGTTCGTAACATGGGGATGCAAAAAAGTGTAATGATTCACTCTTTTGTTTTCAGCTATCTCCAGCAGTCAAAAAATCTGGATTCAACAATCGAAGTCCTGTTGTTGGCAGATTTCGCAACGGGCAAAGAGGCTGACAGGGTAGATAGTATTCATGGTGAATACATCGGCATTGGAGAAAATCCAAAATATACTTCTATTAATTATGCGCATTATGTAGGAATAAAATATTGGGCGTGGACTGTTGATGATACAGCATCAATGAAATCGGCAATTTCATATAAAGTGGATGGAATTATTACCAACTATCCTCAGCTTCTCATTCCCATTCGGAATTTACTGAATGCTACGGAGGTTAAGAATAACGGACTGCTATTACCGGATAAGTTTTCCCTCTCTCAAAATTATCCAAACCCATTTAATCCATCCACCGTGATCAACTTTCAAATTCCACAACATAACCATGTCTCGTTAAAGATTTATGATGTGATAGGGAAAGAGGTTGCTACATTGGTCGATGAATTAAAAGGACCGGGAAGATATTCTGTTAACTTTGATGCCTCCATACTCTCCGGTGGAATCTATTTCGCGCAGTTGAAGAGCAGTGAAAAAATGGATGTAAAGAAAATGATGTTGATCAAATAATGCAGAATAAAGTAAAATATTTTTTATTCATTTAACCTGTTGGATGCCTGTCTACAGGTTTTTTCTTTTCTACTTATGCAAAAATCTGAACGCTTAATTTCGCTCGATGCTTTTCGCGGTTTTACCATGGCGGCAATGGTGCTGGTGAATAACCCCGGTTCCTGGGAACATATCTATCCGCAGTTGGAACATGCCAATTGGAACGGTTGGACATTTACCGATTGGATCTTTCCGTTCTTTCTCTGGATCGTGGGAGTCTCAATCACTTTTTCTCTTACCGCTCGAAAATCAAAAGGTGACAGCACAAGAACATTAGTCCTGCAAATTCTCCGCCGCACGGTCATGTTGTTCTTCATCGGAGTGTTTTTGGGTGGATTTCCGTTTGGACTGTTGTGGAATATTCCATTTAGCTTTTCCACGATCCGCATTCCCGGCGTCTTACAGCGCATTGCCATCGGCTATTGCTGTGCTTCTTTGCTGTATCTTTTCACAAATAAAAAAGGGATCGGTGTTGTCATCGCTTCGTTGCTTGCTCTTTACTGGATTGTAATGAAGTGCATCCCTGTTCCGGGAATTGAACTTGGAAGCATGGAGTTGGGAAAAAATTTTGCTGCATACATCGATTCAATTTTTTTGAACGGTCACATGTGGAAAAATACCCTTACCTGGGATCCGGAAGGAATCGTTAGTACTCTTCCCGCAATTGCAACGACCCTGTTTGGTGTGTTGGCCGGTGAATATTTGCGAACTTCGTCCCACAGCAAAATAGAAAAAGTAAATTGGATGCTCGTTGTTGGAGCAGGATTATTATTGCTGGGTGCTACGCTCGATATGTGGCTTCCAATCAACAAAAATTTGTGGACTTCTTCATATTCAATTTTTATGGCTGGATGGGCTTTGGTAATTTTCTCTCTATTTTATTTCCTCCTGGATGTCAAAGGCGTGAAGTCTTGGGCATTTCCATTCATTGTCTATGGTTCGAATGCTATCACCGCATACATCATTTCTACCATTCAGGAAGTTGTTGTGTACGGTCTTTCGACAACGGTGATATCAACAACAGGTGCAGTACAATCTATTTCACTTAAAGATTATTGGATGCTGATCTTTTTTGACAAGTATTTTTCACCATTGAATGCATCTCTCATTTACGGCCTTCTCACCGTCAGTGTAATTTTTCTTATCCTATGGGTGATGTGGAAAAAAAGTTGGTTTTTGAAAGTATAAGATCGCATTTCTACTGCACACAAAATGAAAATAAATTGCATCATTAAAATATTTTTGATCATTGCATTATTTGTGATTGAATTGCCTGCGCAACCGACAAAAATTCGAGTTGCATGCATTGGCAACAGCATTACATGGGGCGGACTCGGAAGTCAGTCGTATCCTCAACAGCTTGGAACAAAACTCGGAGAAAAGTATGATGTTCGAAATTACGGAGTATCGGCACGAACGCTGTTAAAGAAAGGTGATTATCCATATTGGAAGGAACCTGAATTTACTGAAGCCCGTAATTTTGATCCGCATATTGTGATTATTAAGTTGGGCACCAATGACAGCAAGCCACAGAATTGGATTTACAAAGATGAATTCTTTGGTGATTACATGAATATGGTGGCTGAATTCAGAAAACTCAACAGGCGACCGCAAATTTACGTCTGCTTTCCTGTGCCGGTGTTTCAAACAAACTGGGGAATCAACGATTCAACAGTAAATAAAATCATTCCGATCATTGATTCAGTACGCAAAGAAGCGCATACATTTCTCATTGATTTTAATACCCCGATGAAAGACAAAGGAGCGTTGTTTCCTGACGGTGTTCACCCAAACGCTCAAGGTTATGGGATCATGGCTCAGATAGCGTATGACACCATCATGCACGGACAAAGCGGAGTGATTCGATATTTTTATGCTGCGAATGATTCATTGAATAAAAATGAAACGACAACGCTGTACTGGAACACCTCTGAAAATTCGCAAGTGCTGCTCAACGGAAATCCTGTAAATGCCGTCGATTCATTAGTTGTTTCTCCAACACAAACGACAACTTATACCTTGATAACAAAAGGGAATATTGCCGACACGATGAGTCGCACCGTCTATTATTATCCGCCGGGGAAGATAAAAACGTTTTCTGTTGATATTCCATTTTTTGAAAAAGGGAAGCAAGATACCATTGCTCTTCAATGGACAACCGGCTCAGGGTCAACCGTTACTCTGAACGGATTACCAGTTTCAGAAAATGGAAAGCAGTACGTTACTTCATCAAATGGATTTGGATATACGCTCATTGCTCACGGTGATGTTGTTGATTCACAGAAAATTCAAATCCCAAATATTGATCCGGATAAATATAATCGCGCGTTTCATCGAGCCGTGAATGCTTCATCAACGGAATGGGGATTTTATTCGAACGCAGTCAATGATGGAAATGTTGAAACAGAATGGAAAAGTGGAGCAGGAAATTCTCAATCCGTTTCAATCGATCTTGGTAAAACAATTACTGTCAACAAAGTAGTTTTAAATTGGGGAAGAGTATATGGAACGAGATTTTACCTTATTCTTTCG
>JAQUOA010000028.1 GCA_028749215.1 Bacteroidota bacterium | reverse complement strand
TTGAGCATGTAAATTTGTCCCACCGTCACTTCTTGGTCGAAACGTTCGCCGGTACGTCCGTCGAACAGCACGCTTTTTGAATCCGGATTGAGAGCGGCTTTCTGTAATTCTGCCTGCACATCTTCCCAGCTTGCACCGTCGAATATTGGCGTCGCATATTTTACACCCATCAATTTACCCGCCCATCCAAGCGCGGTTTCAAACAACTGGCCGATGTTCATACGTGACGGAACGCCGAGCGGATTCAAAACAATATCCACCGGAATGCCATTGGGCATGAACGGCATATCTTCTGCAGGCACAATCGCCGCCACGACACCTTTGTTCCCGTGACGTCCTGCCATCTTATCGCCGACAGAAAGTTTGCGCTTTTTTGCTACATACACTTTAGCAAGCTGAACAATTCCCGGCGGCAATTCGTCGCCGATGGTGATTTTATTTTTCTCGTGCTTGTATGCTTCTTCAATGTGGTTAACCGTATCAAAATAATTTTCGTAAATTTTGATGATTAAATTATTTTTACGTTTTTCTTCAACCCAGTCTTGTTTGTAATCCAGCTTATCAAGCTTATCGTTGCCGATAAAAGTTTCAGCCTTAAACTGTGTTCCGCTTCGGAAAATCATCGCGCCGTCAACATCACGGACTCCAACAGATTTTTCTTCGTCGAGCAAAAGGCTTAATTTTCGCGCCAACTTTTCATAATGCGTTTCAACATTTTGTTTGTGAAGTTTCTCAAGAAGATCGAGCCGCTTCTTATCTTCTTTCTTTGTATCGGCATCTTTCTTTTTTCTGCTGAAAAGTTTCGTTGAAATAACAATACCCTTCATTCCTGGAGGAGCTTTCAGCGATGCATCTTTCACATCGCCCGCTTTATCTCCAAAGATTGCTTTCAACAATTTTTCTTCGGGGGTCGGATCGGTCTCACCTTTCGGTGTAATTTTTCCGATCAGGATATCTCCTTCTTTCACTTCAGCGCCGATACGAATGATTCCATTTTCATCAAGATCTTTTGTTGCTTCTTCACTGACGTTCGGAATTTCACGAGTCAATTCTTCTTCACCGCGTTTTGTATCTCGTACTTGAAGTTCAAACTCTTCAATATGAACGGAGGTGAACACATCTTCGGCGACAATGCGTTCACTCATGATAATAGCATCTTCAAAGTTGTATCCGCGCCACGGCATGAAGGCCACAAGCAGATTGCGTCCAAGAGCAAGTTCGCCATGATCGGTTGCGCATCCGTCTGCCAGCACGTCTCCCCGTTTGAATCGTTGTCCCGGAATGACGATCGGTTTCTGGTTGATAGCCGTATCTTGGTTGGTGCGGAAAAATTTCACCAAACGGTATTCTACACGACGCTTGTCTTCGAAGCTGACGAGCTGCTCAACGTTGTCCTCTTCAATATCATAGAGTACAACAATTTTTTCTCCAGACACGTTTTCTACAACACCGCTGCGTTCGGCAATGATGCAGGTACGGGAGTCACGGGCAATTTTATATTCCAAACCTGTTCCAACGATTGGCGATTCAGGACGCATCAACGGAACAGCCTGGCGCTGCATGTTCGAACCCATCAATGCGCGGTTAGCATCGTCATGTTCAAGGAATGGAATTAATGCAGCAGCCGCACTGACAATTTGTGTCGGTGCAACGTCCATGTACTGCATTTCTTCAGGCGAATGCACAACAAAGTCTCCGGCTTTACGAGCTTTGACTCGTTCATTTTCGAACTTGCCTTTGTCGTCAAGCGTTTCGTTTGCCTGTGCAATAATAAATTCGTCTTCTTTTTCTGCATTTAAGAATTCAATTTCTTCCGTCGCTCTCCCTTTTTTCACAACACGGTACGGTGTCTCAAGAAATCCGTATTCGTTCACACGAGCGTGCATACTTAATGAAGAGATAAGACCAATGTTCGGACCTTCAGGTGTTTCAATCGGACAGAGACGGCCATAGTGAGTGTAGTGAACGTCGCGGACTTCAAAGCCGGCGCGTTCACGTGTCAAACCACCCGGTCCAAGGGCAGACATGCGCCGTTTATTTGTAAGCTCCGCCAATGGATTTGTTTGATCCATATACTGCGAGAGCGGGTTCGTTCCAAAAAACGTGTTAATGACACTTGAAATTGTTCGGGCATTAACCAAATCTGCCGGCGTCACCGATTCTTGATCACGAATATTCAATCGTTCCCGGATCGTGCGCGTCATGCGTGCAAGGCCGATATTAAATTGGGATGCAATCTGCTCGCCAACTGTTCGCACACGGCGATTGCCAAGATGATCGATATCGTCAACCGATGTTTTGCCTTGTTGAAGATCAAGCACATAGCGAATGATCGCAATAATATCTTCTTTCGTTAACGTGGTGATTGATTCACTAATTTCCAATTTCAATTTCGCGTTGATACGATGACGTCCCACATCGCCAAGATCGTACCGCTTTGGATTGAAAAACAATTTGTCGATCAAACTTTTTGCCGTTTCCATATCCGGCGCATCGCCGGAGCGGAGCTGACGATAAATCGTTTCCAGCGCATCTTCTTCGCTGTGAACAGCATCTTTCAAAATCGTATTGGCAATAACCGAACGTGTTCCCGCTTCTTCAGACTTTAAGAAACGAATTTTTTTGATGTCTGATTTTTTTATACGCTTGATGAGATCTTCGGTAACCTGTGCATCTTTATTGATGATGATCTCGCCCGTTTTACGATCCACCACATCACCGCAAATGATGCGGCCGAGGTAATCTTTTAGGTCGATATCGGCAACTTTTGTTTCTTCTACAAGGCCGAAGAGTTCGAGAATTTCATCGTCGGAGGAATATCCAAGGGCACGCAACAGAGTTGTTACAGGAAATTTCTTTTTGCGGTCAATGTACGCATACATCACATTGTTAATATCCGTCGCAAATTCTACCCATGATCCGCGGAACGGAATGATGCGGGCAGAAAAGATCGGCGTGCCGTTGGGGTGCGTTGATTCGCTGAAGAAGACGCCCGGTGACCGATGCAGCTGACTGACGATAACGCGTTCGGCACCGTTGATAATAAATGTTCCGCGTTCGGTCATGTACGGTAAGTTGCCGAGGTAGACAATTTCTTCAATCGTATCCGTATAACCTTCACCGCTCTCTGCTTTTTGCGAGAGGCGCAGTTTCGCTTTCAACGGCACCGCGTATGTTAATCCACGCTCTTGGCATTCACGCATGGTGTATTTTGCTTTTTCTACATAGTACTCCACAAACTCGAGAAGATAATTCTCGCGCGTGTCGGTAATGGGAAAATTCTGCAGAAATACTTGCTGAAGACCTTTGTTCTTACGTTTCACCGGAGAAACTTTCTCCTGGAGAAAATGTTCAAATGACTCAAGTTGAACATTCAACAAATCGGGATATTCAACAACATCTTGAATAGTGGCAAACGTTTGGCGGTCAGTTTTTGAATCGAGATGCAATCGGGATTGGCTTTTCAAGTCAATCACTCCTTCAGGTCATGCGACCCGGTTAGTTTAGTTGAAAAAAGTATTCAACGCTGAGCGATGAATACAAGAAAAAAATTTGATCCGTAACGACAAAAGAATACACAAGCCGATAGCTCTGTTTTTTCAACCAGAGGTTACCGGCTTGCGTAATAGTCATTATGTAAAGGTAGCTGTTGTATATAACATTAAAGAGTCTTGAAAAAGTTCTCGAAAGAATTATTTCAGGGTAACTTTTGCGCCTGCTTCTTCGAGTTTCTTTTTCAATGCTTCTGCATCAGCTTTGCTGAGACCTTCTTTGACAGGTTTCGGTGCACCGTCGACAAGGTCTTTAGCTTCTTTCAAGCCGAGACCTGTTGCTTCACGGACGACTTTGATCACATTGATCTTTTGTGCGCCGCCTTCGACCAATTCAACGGTAAATTCTGTTTGAGCTTCTGCCGCAGGTGCTCCACCTGCTGCCGGAGCTGCCGCCATCATTACCGGTGCCGCTGCGGATACGCCGAATTTTTCTTCCAAAGCTTTCTTTAATTCCACAGCTTCAAGAAGGGTAAGTTTTTCGATTTTTTCTACGAGTTCTGCTACTGCTGACATGATATGTATCTCCTTATAATTCAATAAAAAAATTTAAAAACGTTAAGCGGCTTTTTTCTTTTCAATTGCTCCAAGAACGCCAACAACATCCCGAATCACAGCATTGATAGTACCAACAATACCGGTGATCGGCGAATTGAGACTGCCGAGAATTCCTGCAACAATTTCTGCGCGGCTTGGCATAGAAGCGAGTTCCTTTAAGCGGGAACCTTCATACACCTGCTTTTCGATGACGCATACTTTGAGCGAAAACTTCTCGTTCTTTTCTTTGAACTTTTGAATGATTTTTGCCGGTGCTGCAGGGTCGTTATAGGCAAAAGCAATTCCTGTTGATCCGACAAGTTTATCATACACCTTATCGTATCCGGAAACATTTTGCAACGCTTTTTTTGCAAGCGTATTTTTCACAACCTTATATTCAATACCGGATTTTCGGAATTCTCTGCGAAGCTCTGTCATCTGCTCCACGTTGATTCCGGCAAAATCAGTAAAGAACATTCCCTGAGCTTTGGAGACTTTCTCCTGAATCTCGGTAACGATAAGTTCTTTTTCTGATTTATTCATAGTTAATGATATTTAGTGTGTATGCCATGAGAAGCCCCCTCCTACGTCTTACACGGAAAGGCATCGCATACAGCGATTGATTAATGATGAGTGCGTAATTTCAATTTGAGTTATGATTGTACAACGGTACGATCAATTTGAACACTCGGTCCCATCGTCGATGAGACGTAAATACTTTTAATGTATTGTCCTTTTGCCGTAGAGGGTTTAAGTTTTACTACTGTATTGAGGAATGCATTGACGTTATCTGCTAATTTCTCTTTATCAAAATTTGCTTTTCCAACGGTCGCATGAAGGATACCGGCTTTATCAACGCGGAATTCTATTTTACCGGCTTTCACTTCTTTCACCGCTTTTGCAACATCAACGGTGACCGTTCCGCTTTTCGGATTCGGCATCAAACCGCGCGGGCCAAGAACTTTTCCAAGCTTACCAACTTCAACCATTACATCCGGTGTGGCAATAATAACATCAATATCAGCCCATCCGCCTTTAATCTTTTCAACATACTCCTCTAAGCCCACATAATCTGCGCCGGCGGCTTTTGCATCAGCATCCTTTGGCGGTTTTGTCATCACAAGCACGCGAACTTGTTTTCCAATTCCATGAGGAAGAGCAACCGTTCCACGCACTGCCTGATCTGCTTTTTTTGGATCGACACCGAGGCGAACTGCAACATCAACTGCTTCGGAAAATTTTGCTGTCGCCGATTCTTTCACGATGGCAACGGCATCATTGACGCTGTATATTTTTTTCTGATCGAATTTCTTTACTGACGCGTTGTATTTCTTACCGTGTTTCATTATTTCTCCTTTGTGGTACGAACGAGCCGCTTACGTAACAGCTCTCCCACAGTATAAATGGATGATTAACCTTCTACTGTAATACCTAAACTTTTTGCCGTTCCTTCCACCATGCTCATGGCGGCTTCAATATTGGAAGTGTTGAAGTCAGGCATTTTCATTTGAGCAATTTCTTTTACTTGCGCTCTCGTTACCTTACCCACTTTGTTTCGGTTCGGCTCTCCGGAACCCTTAGCTACTTTTGCCGCTTTCACAAGAAGAACAGCGGCGGGGGGAGTCTTGGTGATGAACGTAAACGATTTATCCGAGAATACTGTAATGATCACCGGAATAATGAGCCCTGCTTGCGCTTGTGTGCGTGCATTAAACTGCTTGCAGAACTCCATTATATTGACACCCTTTTGACCAAGCGCGGGACCTACTGGAGGTGCCGGGTTTGCTTGACCAGCAGGAATTTGTAATTTGATAAATCCAACAATTTTCTTTGCCATACTTTGTCTCTTATAGGTTAGTAATTACTTTTCAATTTCCACTTGACTAAAATCTAATTCAATCGGCGTTTTGCGTCCAAAGATGCTTACCATAACTTTTACCTTCAGCTTTTCTTCATTAATCTCTTGCACAAATCCGGAAAAATTATGGAACGGTCCGCTGATAACCTTCACCGGCTCCCCAATATGAAACGGGACATCAACTCTCTCGATACCGGCGTCATCCTTTTTCTCTTCAATCTTTCCAATAAGCCTCTTCACTTCATCCGGCTGCAGCGGCACCGGACGATCTTTTGTACCGACAAAACTTAGTACCGACGGAGTGTTAAGAATAAGGTATTTTGTTTTTTCATCAAGAGTTGTTTCAACAAGAATGTATCCGGGGAAAAAATTTTTTGTTTTACTTTTCTTTTTCCCATCCTTCATTTCAAAAATCTTTTCTGCGGGAACCAACACACGTGTAATTCGTTCCTGCAAACCTTGACTAATCGATTCATTTTCAATCGCAAGTTTTACTTTATTCTCATGCCCTGAGTAAGTACGAACCACGTACCATCGATGTAGTGCTGCATTTTCCACCACTAGAAAATTCCTTTGATTGCTTGACTGACGATCGTGTCAACGACATAAACAAACAAAGCGATGACTCCGCAGACTCCCAACACCACCAATGTTGATTCCTGCAGCTCCTTTTGGGTCGGCCACGTCACTTTGCTCATTTCTTTGTAGACGTCAGTAAAAAAATTGATGATCTTCTCTTTCATTTTTTCCTACCATGTTTAGTGCACGGGTGGAGGGACTCGAACCCCCAACCAACGGTTTTGGAGACCGCTACTCTACCAATTGAGCTACACCCGTACTAAAAAATTTATTTGGTTTCTTTATGAGTTTGGTGTTTGTTGCAGCGGGGACAATATTTTTTATATTCTACACGACCAGTTTGTTTCTTTTTATTCTTCGTCGTAGAATAATTACGCTCCTTGCAAACGGTGCATTCGAGGGTGATAATATCTCTCATCGTCTTTCCTTTCGTCCTAAAGTTGTGAGCGGGAGATCCGCCTTCAGCGGACAACCCTCAGCTCTTTCGAGCGGGAGACGGGACTCGAACCCGCGACCAACAGCTTGGAAGGCTGTGACTCTACCAACTGAGTTACTCCCGCATATTTATCGGCAGAGCTTGCGACCGGGATTGAACCGGTGACCTCGTCCTTACCAAGGACGTGCTCTACCAACTGAGCTACGCAAGCAATTTGTATGCGCGTCGTGGGTAGGGAAGGATTCGAACCTCCGAAGCCCGAGGGCGACAGATTTACAGTCTGTTGCGTTTAACCACTTCGCTACCTACCCAATTGAGAGCTGGCGACCAGACTTGAACTGGTGACCTGCTGATTACAAGTCAGCTGCTCTACCAACTGAGCTACGCCAGCATGACGAATTTTCAAAGACACAGTATGCCGGCAAAACCTTAAAAAATTGATATATTTAGCCCATCTTGAAAAGGCATGCTGGCGGAGTTAATAAATATATATTTTTTTGCTTAAAAGTCAACAATTTACGCGATTAAAATTTATATCATGGCGAATCGTTGGAAACTTTGAAATGCAAAAATTTTTGGTGATATAGCGAAGAAAGGCTGTCTTTGCCGTAGTACTTTTCATACACACTTCGTTGATATAAGACAGTCGCTGAAAATTGTTTTACTTGCTGAATATATTTATCGTTGTGGTTTAAATTTCTAAATTGGATTTCAGGAAACGGGCATTGGATATAGGCAGAATCTTTTGTCAATAGATACGCAAATCCATATGGAATGCGATTATATCCGGTTGTATAATTTGGCTCAACTTCCGATGTGACAAAGCAAGAAACCTCCCCACTATTTTTATCCACAATGCTCTTTAGAAGATCGGTATATCTTCCTTCTATCGATGTAAAATCGTAGGGCAGATCGTGTTCAAATTTATATAACTCTTTCAGAAATAATTCAGTTTCATTCTTTGACTTGTTCATTACGCTTGGATACATTTTTTCAACTTGAGGAATGTACCATGATCGACGAAACAATTCTTTATCCAGAACAACAACATCGGGCCGAAAGTTCTTCACCCGCTGCAAATAATACGCTGCTGAGACAAAATAATCCCACTGATAAGAAATGATAATTGCATTTCGCGGAAGATTTCGCAAAATATTTTTTGCGTAGTCTTCAACAATATAATTTTTACTCCGGTCGACTTCATTCCAATTGTTTACTATTTGCAACGCAAGCAGTCCGCTTAATGCAATTATTAATACTGTGATACGGATGTTGTTCATTATTGATAACACCCAACGGATACCAAACGCTGCGAATGACATCAAGGCGACAAAGGCAAGCAAAAAATAAGAATCAATGTCATGAATATCATAATTGATTGAATATCCAACACAAGACACTAGCAACAAAAGAATAAAAATAAATTTCCTTCTGTCCGAGATCATCAAGGAAAGAAAACCTACCAGAGCGAAAATCAGAGGGATATAATAAAATTCTGCTGGAGTACTTTGCAGAAAGTAATCAAACTGTTCCTTTGCAGCATCAGTCGATGAAAACATCCACACTCGAAATTGCTTTCCGGTAAAGTGCCACCAAAATTTTTCAAACGTTTGGGGATTTCCCCAGTTCAGCAATGGGAATTCCAATGCACGGACAGGTAGATAGAGGTATACTGAAAGACCTAGAACAAACGGAAGTACTAGGGCTCCAATTCGGCGAAATGCTTCTTTTACATTTTTGTGTTCAACAAAGAACAAAAATAAAAATGCAGGAGCCAGAAGAATCGTCGTTAAATGATTCGTAAATGACAGACCAAGTATAAACGCAAAAAGAAACCACCATGATGCTCGATCTTCATGTATGGCTTTAATAAAAAAAAGTGTTGTGCACGTAATGAGCAAAAGATGAAGTGAGTACACTTCAACCGACACACCTTGACCCCAAAATGTTTGAGAGAATGCTAATGCGAGCGTTGCAAAAGCGGATGAAACAATTTTATGGTCACGTTGAATTTCAGTTTTTGCATTCCCCAACAAATTCAACAGTAAAAAATAAAATGCGGTTGCGGCGAGTGAAGTAAACAACGCAGACATGATGTGTAATCTTACAATCGGCTCTTGGGCAATTGGAAGCATTGTGAATATTCGTCCAACAAGCGTAAAAAGCGGATATCCGGTAGGATGGGGAATACCGAGCGTGCAAGCAACTGTTGCAAGCTCGCCGCTGTCAATGAATTCAACTGTTGGTGCAAGTGTACTGAGATACACAAAAAATGTAACCACCCACAAAACTACTCCAACAATAGATTCTTTCCCCTCTTGAAAATAATTTTTCATTCTAACCCAAGATAGATAAGCGGAGAAAAATACGAAAAAATCTGTGAATGTGCGGTACAAAAAAAAAGCGGAATACGCAGGTTACTTACAAACAAAATTAGATGTTAAAATAATAACTTAATTTTATCATGAAAATATTATCAGCATTGGCTTCTGCCAATCGTCGTAAGGAATGATTAAACAAAAAGCTTCCTATTTTCTCTTCGTCACTCCGGCTCTGAGTCCACACAAAATACAATGCTGACCCCGGCAAATATTCCCACCGCAGGACAGCATTTCCGCGCAACGATTTATAATTAAAATTTGGATCACTAAATGTTATTGGCTGTGCACTGCCAGTGCCATTCGGATTGACGGTATAATCATTTCCAGATTTAGAAATCGTTGAATTCTGAGTTCCATACACCAAATAATCATTTGTCTTTGGACGTTTCAACTCTTTAAATTTTTCATATGATCCCGAAGAGATAAGGGGCTGCATATACAGCTGCAAACTCACCGTAGGGGTAAAAGTCCAATTTAAACGGAAACCTGCACCAAAAGTATTTTGTGTTAACTCACCAAACACATACCGTTTACCATATGTGTTAACAGCCAGAGGATCATCGAATGTTTGTACATATTGCAAAGCATTAAATCCGAATTCATACGAAGGAGTCACTGAAAGAGTAATATTTGGAACCGGCCGATATTGCAAAGTTACGTCAATGTATTTGTAAACACTCTGGGTTGAAGAATTCCCGTTTCCATTCAGCTGAACATATACTTCTTTCCGATCATCAGAATTAATAGTGATGTTATACTCTATATACGGAGTATTGAGCGTAAGCGGACCACCGCGTGTTCTGCGCTGATTAATATTATCCGGACCAAAACCAAATCCCCAGTTAACACCGTAATAGTTTTTGAATTGGACAGATCCAAAATGAAAAAAGCCTCGGCCGGTATTATTTCCGCTGAAATCGTTGGTTTGATACAACAATCCTCCGAGCTCTTTCCTTCGAAAAATTCCATCAGGGTCAGGCCAATTATATCCTGCCCCAATATGCATATTGATGATATCGGTCCTTCCTAAAAACCCGATATCATTGACTTCAAACTTTGGGTCGATAACTCCGATTGCCGAATTAAAGAAAAAATTCCCTCGTTGTTTTATAAGATACATTCTTCCGGCGTACCCTGTCATTGAAGTCGCACTGCTGTCCATGTGCACGTGGTTGATATCAGGTCTCTGGAAATAATGCTGGGAGTTTGTTTGCAAATTCAACAGACGCGTTCTTGATCCGTCAACAAATGAGAGCCCGGACCATCCAGTAATTACCCAAGCTTTTTCGTCATCAAGAAACGTCCATCCGTCAACACCGCTAAATAATCCATTGCTGTTCAAATTACTTGAAAGCTCTCTGCCAGTTGGCGAAACGGAAAACTGCCGTGATGTTACCGTTCCCAAAATTCCAATCCCGTGCCGTCCCTCATCAAAATCTCTTTGCACTCGCGCAACGCCGTAATATGTTAACGGTTCAACTTCTGCTTCGCCGCGAACACCGTTTATTTGAAACGGAGCAAATTCGCGAGCTGTTACGGCGTGGATGGTTCCAACATTCCACTGATCGCCGATTTTTCCCGTAATTTTTCCTGCACCAAGAATTTGTGTTGCAATTGGCATATCTACATGATCCGCATTATTTAAGGTATCATTGCCGTGTGGTGTGCGCCCGACGCGACGGCTATAAAATAAAATGGGACCGGAAAAATTTGCGTTCCAAAAATTTCGCCCTCCCCCTTGTCCAAAGTTGGTAAAGATGTTTGCACCTTCCACAAAAAATGGACGCTTTTCTTGAAAGAATGATTCAACATCAGTTAAATTTACCACCGCAGGGTCAACTTCCACCTGACCAAAATCCGGGTTGACGGTTGCATTTAAAACAAGATTGCCGCTCAGTGCATATCGCAAGTCTGCACCAAATTCCGGTGAATACCGTGAACCGTTATTGAACGGGTCTCCTGCAGATGGATGAGTGTATTCAGCCTTTGTGGTAAGAAACGGCAACAGTTCTGCTCGGGAAGAAGACTTCACTCCGTCAATACCGGTCAACGTTGGAAAGCGGGAAACAAACCCGCTTCCGTTGCGAGGCGTATAGACCAAATAATCCGATTCATTTTTTCGACCAATGTCTCGTTCAAAATTAATTCCCCATACCTGATTTGTGTTATCATGAAATCGTAATTGCGACAATGGAATTTTTATTTCCGCAGTCCACCCCTGTTCATCAATATTCGCCTTCACTTCCCACACACCATCCCAATCCGTGCTGTTCCAATCATCGTTATAGAGAACTCCATCCACGACAGTACCGGCCGCGCTAACGGCAAAAAAATTCCCGGAACGTTGATCATGGTACGAATCAATAAATACTGCAAACCAATCTGAGGTAATTGTGTTGTCTCGTCTACTGAGGACTTTCATGATTGAATCAGGGTGTGAATCGTACATTCGAGCACCGATGTACAATGCATCTTCGGAGTATGCAATCCATACTTCCGTTCTTTCACTCGCAGCTGAATCTTGTTCAGGCTCTCGTTGTTTAAATTCAGTGATGGGTGGGACACTTTTCCATACCGACTCGGTGAGTTTACCGTCAAGAATTATCGGCTCCGTAAGTTTTACAGCACGGACGGATTGAAGAAATTGAGCAGAAGAAGTAAAAGAAAAAGAGAACATTACCGCACATAACAGTTTCACAATTTTCATAGTGCTCCTCTTAACGATGAAAGCGACGATGGGGATATTTTCCTTACGCCGCTTTCTGTAATTTGTTGCATTACGATCATCAACAAATTTATTTTTTTCGGATTTCGATATTGCCGTTTACCGTCTCGAGAGAAATTGATTCGCCGCCGCCGTTGAGCAGGTACGTTGCATGGATCTCGTCCCCATAGCCGTTGTCGCCGCGTTTATCATACGTATCCGCTTTGAAATCAGATTTTATATCATATTTATTTTTCTTGCTCGACCATCCCCAGTCTTCGCGCAGACGAATCATAGCTTCAATCGTTGCCTTTGCATTTTCAGTAATAAACAAGTGAATATCTCCACCAGATGATTTCAAGGTGCTTTGTCCTTTCCCGCTGGGATTGAGTTCAGCATTGATATTTCCGCCGGAAGTTTTTGCATCGATCGAACCGGTAATATTTTTAAGATCAATATCACCTCCCGATGTTTTCGCTTCAACGGTTCCCGACGCACCGCGCAATTCAAGATCGCCGCCCGCTGTGCGTAAGTTTGCATTACCTGTCACTTTCCCGACACGAACATCACCGCCCGCCGTTGACAACGATGCATCACCGCCAATATCGCCGACTTCAATATTGCCGCCGGATGTACGCGCCTCAAGTTTCTTCCCGACTTTTTCAATTCGAATATCTCCGCCGGAGGTGCTGACCGTTGCCTCGCCATTGATGGATGCAAGTTTAATATTTCCTCCTGAGGTATGAAGATCAGCTTTGCCGTCAATATCTCCGGTCTTCACATCACCGCCCGATGTGGACATTGTTACAGTTCCTTTTACCTTTTCGATAATGATATCACCTCCGGACGTTGACCCTTTTGCATTGGCGGAAAGATTTCCTTGAAGTTCAATGTTTCCACCGGATGTGCGCATATCAACTTCACATTGTGTTGGAACCGTCATTGTAAATCGGGCATCGTTGCGGCTTCCCCATTTAGGACGATAAGTAATACGTACATCATTCCCTGTCTGCGTCATCTTCACATATTCCAGATCCTCGTCATCCAATCCGTCGACAAAAACATTAATTTCATTTTTATCCCACGTCTTTACCAACAGATCTCCGCCGCTGACAGAAATTTCCAGCGAGCATGTTTTCCCTACGGAAAATGTTTTTTCTTGTTTTGTATCCGGTGATGTGCCGGCACATAACCATATCGTTCCAAGCAGTACGATAAAAATGAATTTTATTACAGATCGTTGGATGTTCATTGATATATCTCCTTTACTAAATTTACTTCACGGTTTCGAACGTAATTGTTCTGTTCTTTTTGCATATGTTGTTTTAATTTTTTTATTGATTCTTGGTCAAGCACATTGCCGTCCATCCTCGCAATTTCGAATGCATTCACGGCAGCGACACGCATACCGGAATTTTTATCATGCGAAAGCACAGAAAGTAACGCATCGCGAATTTCATTGTCAAATGGATATTGCTGAAGCACGCGCAGCGCTTCACGCCGCACACCGGGATTTTCATCCGTCTGCAAAGATTTTACCAGTGCAGATTTAATAACAGGATCAACAGATTTTGTTTTTTCAGTCTGCCGCCCAATGGCATTTACCGTTGAAATGCGCACACCGGTATTCGATTCATCCAGCAATGCGTGGGTGAGAATTTTTTGAACTTGAGGATCATCGATTTTTCCTTTCACACGCATGGGCGAGACAGCATCAAATTCAAATTCTATTTGACCGTCATGCGTATTTGCTTCAATGAATCGGACATTGGATATTTTGGGAGAGTTTGCCGATGATACATCGCTGTTTCCTTTCGATTGAAACACCACGCTTTCTAAACCTTGTCTTGAAGAAAAAGCAAAATAGCCAATCACCATTCCTAACCCAACAAGTCCTACTCCAATCAACGCATAAGCAGGTTGTAAAAACTTTTCGAATAAGGCAAAACCTTGATTTACAAAGGAAGCTTTTTGTCGATCATTTCGGATTGTACTTCGCAGTTGCTGGCGTGCTTCCATTAATAGTTTTTCCGAAGCTTCACCTGACATATTCTCTGTGATAAGCGACTTGAATTTTTGCCATTCAACAAGTTCTGATTTTAAATCAGGATGGGTTTTCAAATATTTATCGAGACTTGACTGCTCTTCTTCGTTTAATTCATCATACATTGAAAGGAGCAGCATTGTTTTATAATCTTCTTTTTTCATAATAATTATTTAACGATTTTGATATTCAGAGCAGGCAGCACGTTAATACAAATCCTTTAGCTGTGTTCTCATTTTCTGCATCGCTTCAAACAGATATTTTTTGACTGTTCCCTCAGCACAATCCATTACTACAGCAATATCCTTCAATTTATATTCGTGAAAATGGCGGAGTGTAAATACTATTTTTTGCTGTGGAGAGAGGATGGTTAAGGCTTTCTGTATCCGTTCCGAAATCTCATTTCCATGAATCCCTGCATCGGATGTCTCACTGCCCACTGGATCACAACTTAGATCGCTGTCACTATCATATAACGGAATTTCCGCCCTCTTTTTTTCTCTAGCATGGTAGGTCAAACAAACATTTGTCGTGATACGATACAACCATGTAGAAAACTCGCTTCGTGCCTGGAAATTTTTCAGGCCTTTGTAAGCGCGGAAAAAAACTTCCTGATAAATATCTTTTGCATCATCCGAACTTTGGGTGTATCGAGATGCCAATGTCAGCACGTCTTTATCATATCGAAAAATAAGCTGCTCAAAGGCACCCATGTTGCCCATTTTGGACTGTTCTATTAGCTCATGATCGGTTGATACCATATTTATCTATTAGACTTGGGTAGGTAGAAAATGGTTGTGGTCTTTTTAATAATATCTTTAATTTTCTTTCCGAGCAGTCAGGTTATCCTTTTTTGACTTTTACAGCTCGCCAATCTATATTGGAAAAAGAGCAGATTATATGAGCGCAAAGGTACTATTCATTTCCTTCTTTATCTTCACTATTTTTTGTCGTGCACAGCATGAGGACTTTTCCTTTTATATAGAGACAAAAGGCGGAAAGCCCCTCCTTCATCTTACTTCTTCAGAAACATTCCCCTGTGCTGGATACGGAATAAAAGTTAAAGAGTTGTGGAATTTAGATACCCTCATTATTAACATTCGCGGGTTTGTTCAACCTCAGCCATGCTATCAAGAGATGGAGCAGGCAAAAGAGGCGGTTCCGTTGTGGATTAAACAAAAAGACACCACCTATATAAATTTTCGATGGAAAGAAAATGAAGACGCGTGGATTGTGGTAAGAGATGAAGGAATATTCTCAGCGCAACCGCTTCGAAGCAGTTTTACAGCATGGAAGCCATAAAGTCTTTTTGATGCAAAAATCTATTTCGCTACTCGAATTCTAAAATTCCCGTTATTTTTTATCCAACAGTACGCCAGCAACATCACCGGAAAGACGCTAACAATAATAAACGGTGCCGCATTAATTCCCGCGGCGGCACTAAAAAACACCACTGCACTGACTACCACAATAACGCTTCCGATTTTTTCCCACTTAAACATCATAATGTATCCGACCAACAGAACAAAATGGACGGCTTGCAACAGCCACACTTTTAGTGGAGGATTTTGATGAGTGATCGTAGAAAACCATGAGAGATGCTCGACAAAGAAAGCTCCCCACAAAATGAACAACATACCGGAAAGAATGCGGGCAGCAAGACGGACAAGTGAGATGTGGCGTGTGTTCATATGCAACTCCTTTCATTGATGAGTGCAACTGAAAATCACTGCTGCGTCAAAGTTCCGTTCTTTTATTCATTAAATCAAGACTCAAAATCCCCCTTTCATTTTCCATATACTACTCCTATATTTCCGCAAAAGAAATGTGACTGACAGGATACTCAAACCTCTTGGTCATTAAAAATCTCACAACCATCCTTTCAAAAAATTATGGAAACTCTCCTTGTCACCGAAAAATCCGGTTATGCGCTGATTCAAATTAATCGCCCGCAGGCATTGAACGCGCTGAACTCGCAGGTATTGAGTGAATTATACACTGCATTGTTCGAGATCGATCATGACGATGCAATTCACTGCTCTATTATAACAGGAAATGAAAAGGCATTCGCTGCCGGAGCTGACATAAAAGAAATGGCGGACAAATCGGATAAGCAAATGGAGCAAGATAATCAGTTTGCGCCGTTCGATCATATCCGTAAATTAAAAAAACCGATCATTGCCGCCGTGAGCGGCTTTGCACTTGGCGGCGGCTGTGAATTGGTGATGGCGTGCGATATCATCATCGCATCTGAATCGGCAAAGTTCGGCCAGCCGGAAATTAATCTCGGTGTCATTCCCGGCATGGGAGGCACACAACGTTTGACGCGTGCCGTTGGAAAATACAAAGCAATGGAATTAATTCTCACCGGCGATATTTTTTCTGCTGACGATGCGTTGCGCTGGGGACTGATCAACAAAATTGTGCCGAATGAATTCCTGCTGGAAGAAGCAAAATCTCTCGCAAAAAAAATTGCAAGCAAGCCATTGCTCGCCGCTCAAGCAGTAAAGAGTGCAATCAACAAATCATTTGAAGAACATCTTGAAGAAAGTCTCGATTTCGAGCGGGAGAAATTTAATTCGTTGTTTGCTACCGAAGATCAAAAAGAAGGGATGAAAGCATTCATTGAAAAAAGAAAACCGATGTGGAAAAATAGATAACGCTTCACGTTTTCTACCATAGAGTTTTAGATTTAAAATAAATGTATCTCGGAGTAGGAACTCTCAAAAATTTTTCGTATCATGTAGCAGTTGCATATAGCAACACCGCGTCTGATTTACAGCATTTTGATCAAGAAGCGGACATAACGACACGCTTCTCTGATCGCTTATCGAGATTTCTACCGAACACTCACGCATCATTTAGCAGCGAGTCACATTTTTAATACAATTTTATTTCAGAAAAAACATTCAGCGAGCACTCTCGTTTGAGATTCTTCGCTCCTCCTCTCTATACATTATAGGGACAGGTACAGCGTTGAGGATAACGGTTACGTAAAATTTTCAACGCCTCTGCAGTAAAATATTTTTATAAAGGATTTACATGGCTTTTAAAGCACTTGGTCTAGCAGACCAGCTGGTGCAAGGTATTCTTGCAACAGGTTACACCGCACCGACAGAAATTCAAGCGCGGGCAATTCCTCACGCGATAGCCGGAAAAGATATTATCGGCTGTGCCAACACCGGCACGGGAAAAACGGCTGCGTTCGTTCTTCCCATTCTCAATAAACTTGCATTAAGTGAAGCACGAACTCACCACGTGAAAGCGCTCATTCTCACGCCGACGCGGGAACTTACTCAGCAAATTGAAGATGCCATTGCACAGTACGGACGGTTCATGCAGCTGCGAACTGTGGCGCTGTACGGCGGAACGAATATTCAAAATCAATTGAAGAAACTTCACCGCGGTATCGATATCGTCATTGCCACACCCGGACGCATACTCGACCACTTAGCTCGGCGCAGTGTCGATCTGTCGAAACTTGAAGTGTTGGTGCTGGACGAAGCCGACCGGATGTTCGATATGGGCTTCATTAACGATGTACGAAAAATTATTGCCTACACACCTTCAACACGTCAAACGCTCCTCTTCTCGGCAACAATGTCCAAAGAAGTGCGCGCACTGGTAAAGAACATCCAAAAGAATCCTGAACTCATTGAAATCGGTGAACGCCGATCACCGGCAAAAACGGTGACGCAGAATTTTTACTCTGTTCATCAGGAGAAAAAAGCTGATTTACTTCTGCATATTTTGCAAACACAAAAATTAGATGTCGTGCTGGTCTTCTCCCGAACAAAGCATGGCGCCGATAAGGTAGCACACAAGTTGGAGCGACAAGGGATTAAATCAATCGCCATCCATTCCAACAGAACACAGGCACAGCGTGAACGCGCGCTGGCGGGATTTAAACAGGGACGGTACAATGTTCTTGTTGCCACTGATGTTGCCGCACGCGGAATCGATGTCGAGGGAATTTCTCACGTCATCAACTACGATATACCCACGTTTGCAGAAGATTACATTCACCGCATCGGCAGAACGGGACGTGCAGAACATACCGGCGACGCGATTACATTTGTGTCGCGCGATGAAGTAAAGCATCTGAAAAAAATTGAACATTTTACCGGCAGAAAATTTGAACTGAAACAGCACCCGACTTTTGATTACAGCAAAGTCGTGGAAAAAACTGCGCATCACGAAGAACGGCCGCGCGAACAAGGCCATCGTCCGCACAGAGAAGAACGGTTTGACGCTCACAAGCGGCGCGAATTTCATCCGCGGACCGGTGAGGGAGATAAGAGGAAACCACCGTTCGACCGGAACGATAGATTTTCACGATTCCGAAAAGACAAAAGAAACACTCCCACTGTTTCTTATGGACAACCATCCAACACGGCGCAAGAATTCAAACACGGTAAAGATACCCGCGTTCATCAAGGACATTCTAAACCTCATGAAGGGTTTGATCGCTACCGCCGCATTGAAAAAGAGAACATGAATCACGGTTTTGCACCTAAAAAGAACAGTGATGATTGGCGAATGGTGATGGCGCAGAATGAAGAAGCTGCCGGAAAGAAAAAGAAGAAAAAGAAAAAACTGATCCACAGCGTATAAAGCAATATGATGATGCCCGCCTCGGCGGGCATTTTTTTTGTGCGGGAACATTTTGAGAAGAAGTATTCATCCAGTATATTGTGCAGTACAACTTCCGCACAACCATGAAAAGAATCCTTTCCACACCTATCAAAAGAATCACCGCTTTTTCGGGACGGCCATTTCTCTTTCTTGAAAAAATTGTGAGCCGACGAAACGCCCTGCTGCTGACAAGAATTGTCGCCATTTTCATTTGTGTGATCGGAATCTATTCTTTCGCATTTCATTACCTGATGCTTCACGAAGGAAAAGAATATCATTGGTTTGTCGGAGTGTATTGGACCATCGCCACGATGACGACCGTTGGATTCGGCGATGTCGTCTTTCATTCTGTCCCGGGAATGATATTTTCTGTCATCGTAATTTTAACAGGAATTTTTTTTATTCTCGTCATTATTCCTTTCACGCTTATCCGGCTATTCCAATCAGCGGCACGTGTTCCCCGCGAAGTGCCGAAGGGAACAACGGGACATGTTGTCCTCACCCACTACGGTCCCGTAACAAATGTCTTGATTCAAAAACTTGGCTACTATTCAACACCGTACATTATTCTCACCTCAGATATTCAAGAGGCATCTGAATTTCGCGACAGAGGAATCCGTGCAGTGCTCGGTGAAATTGACGATCCTGAAACATATCAGCAAGTAGCTATTAACGACGCTTCACTTCTTGCCGCCACCGCAGATGATATTACGAATACCTCCATCATTCACGCGGTCCGGCAAACATCTCCAAGTGTAGAAATATTAGCGACATCAACTGAGCAAGAGTCTATTGAAATTTTGCAGGCGGCAGGCGCCAACGCAATCTTGTCGCTTGATGAAATGATGGGACAGTCGCTTGCACGCCGAACAATTGCCGGCGATGCAATAGCCCACGTGATAGGGCAAATTGGAACGTTAACCATTGCGGAAGCTGCCGCTCTCGCAACACCATTGGTAAATAAAAAATTAAAAGACCTTCAACTTCGGAAGCTCGCAGGAGTTGTCGTCATCGGAATTCTGGAAGGTCCAAATTTCTATTTGCCGAATCCTGACAAAGTAATTACAAAACAATCGATTCTTATACTCGCCGGCACTCAGGAAACGATTGCCAAGTACAGCGAACTTTTCTGCATTTATAATTCATCTGATGATCCGGTGATTATCATCGGCGCCGGGAACGTCGGCAGATGGGTTGCGAGATCGTTCGACGAACGCGGGCTGGAGTACCGCGTCATGGAAAAAAATCCTGAGAAGGCATCGAATGTTCCGCATGTCTCTGTGGTTGATGCAGCAAGGGCAGAAAATCTTATTACTATCGGATTCTTTAAAGCACCGGCTATTGTCATTGCAACGCACAATGACGATATGAATATATATCTGGCAACGCTGTTCCGCACACTTCGGCCGGACATTCAGATTGTAAGCCGTGCAACCCTTGAGCGAAATGTTGCATTGCTCCACCGCGCCGGATGTGACATTGTCCTTTCGTATGCATCATTCGGATCCAACTTTATCATCAACCACTTAAAGCGAGGCACATACTTGATGCTATCCGAAGGTGTTGATGTGTTCAAAGTGCGAACGCCAAATAGTTTGATTGGAAAGACAATCGATGCTGTTCGATTAAAAGAGACCATCGGCTGCCACGTTGTTGGCATCATTCAAAACGGGGTCGCAGAGCTTATTTCAC
>JAQUOA010000196.1 GCA_028749215.1 Bacteroidota bacterium | reverse complement strand
CGCTGCGTTGCCGCTTTAATCGGGTCGATGTCGCCGATGAGATCGGCAATCGTTACATCGGGTGTGGCAAGTTTTTCGCTGAAGCGCTGGTCCCGGTGAATCCATTCGATCTCTGTTTCGTCGCCAAACTTGTCCACCTGATCGACTCCGAATTTGCTCACCGGTGCAAACGGGTTGTCGTTAATCTCACTCCCTTTCACGACAGGGATGTATTCATCAAGAAGCGAAGGGAGCTGGCGAATCAATCTTGTCTTGGCCTGTCCGCGCAATCCCAAAAGAATGATATCGTGTTTTGCAAGGACAGCATTGATGATAGCCGGAACGACGGTGCTTTCATATCCAATGATGCCCGGAAAAAGTTTTTCGCCGGACTGCAATTTTTTAATCAGGTTGTTTCGTATTTCATCTTTTACCGAAACAACTTTGTATCCGCTTTTTCTCAGTTCACCAATTGTCTTTTCACGATGCATATCTTATTTTCCCATTGTTAAAACCAATGTACTTTTGTTGATATAAAAAATCAATTTCCGTTGCTTGTACAGAATGATTGACGTATTTTTATACCATTATGAAACCACTACCTCTTAAAACAGTTGTTTTTCGATTAAGTTCCATTGGAGATATCGTACTTTCGTCACCATTGTTGAGAGTAATGCGTGCCGCAGTTGGGAAGGATGCACGGATTGATTTTGTTGTGCGGAAAGAGTACGCCGATCTGGTTCGATACAACCACCATCTTTCCGTTGTGCACGAATACGACCCTGCGTCGGGGTTCGACGGGCTCAAGAATCTTTCAAAGCAGCTGTATGACGAGCATTATGATCTCGCCCTCGATATTCACGACAGTATCCGCACCAAGTTTATGCGCGTGGCGTGCCGTGCAAAAGATGTGGTGGTGGTGGATAAGAGAAAGATGGAACGCTGGCTGCTCATCAATCTAAAGAGAAATGCCTACGACGATCACCTGTCCGTTGCCGAACGGTACATTGAAACATTGCAAAAATTTGGTATCCAAAATGACGGTAAAGGGTTAGAAATTTTTATCCCCGATTCGACTCTCTTCGAGATTTCTGGCAAGATGGCGTCAATGCAGTTGAATCAATTTGAGAAAGTAATTGGGCTGTGTCCGGGTTCCAAGCATTTTACGAAACGCTGGCAGAAAGAAAAATTTGCCGAGGTCGTCGTCAGCGCTGCAAAAGAATTTCATGCTAAAGTGTTGCTGTTCGGCGGATCGGACGAAAAACAAGATTGCGACTTTGTTGCAAGAAATATTCAAACTGCACTCGGCGAGAAAAGCGTTCACAACTTTGCGGGTGAATTGTCGTTGCTTGAATCTGCCGCTGCATTGGAATTTTGCGATGTGGTGTTAACGAACGACAGCGGTTTGATGCATCTTGCCGCAGCAAAACAAAAAAAGATAGTCGCTCTCTTCGGCTCAACGTCACGCGAGTTTGGTTTTGCGCCGTACGGAACCGAAGCTGTGATCGTCGAAAACAACAATCTCGACTGCCGTCCATGCACACACATTGGACGAAAATCTTGCCCCAAAGAACACTTCAAATGCATGGTCGATATTTCAGTTGATGAAGTCTATGGCGCGGTGAAGAAATTTCTTTCCTAGCGCTGCTGTTACAGTCATTCTTCTGGTTATATAAACATCACCAAAAACCACAATAATAATTGAAGTTTTTACACCTTCTTACAACGTAAGCACTGCTCACCCGCTTTTTTATTGCTTCTCGCTATGCCTTCCTCTATATTAAACCGAACTTTTTATGGTACTCAGTCAAGAAACAAAAACACTCCTTTCGGAAATTAACAAAGCGTCGGGTAATCGTTTGCAGCGTTCCATGGATTTAGCACGGCTGATGGAATTGGCGTATCAGTCAAAAAAGCAAAGCGTGCTCGACGATCTGGCGTTTCGTGCAAAATTTTTAACGAAGACGTTTGAATTAATGAAGCGAATCGGTAAAGGGGGCGAAGGATACGACAAGCTCCTTGCCGAATTTTCAGCGAATGTCGAAAAAGTGCAGCAGCACATTCGCACACTATTGGAAACCTCAACGAAAGAAATGCAGGCGCATTTTTCTGCAACCTACCTTTCGCTGGGCGATATGACGATGGAAAATCTGATGCCGCTCCTGCACGACTTGAGCTGGTATAAAAATTATCATTTAGATGCTCGTCACGAATCATAATGTTCTGAAAGGTGCACCCGCATGGCAACGAAAAAGAAAAAACGTGATGCTGCAAAAAAGAAGCGTCACGTTAAAAAAATTGTAAAAAAAGTTCGGAAGATACACCACGCTCAACGGCAGGCTGCCCCAAAAAAGAAAGCACCTTCGGTGCACATTAAACACTCTCCGCCAACGGTTCATACAGAACGCGCCGAGTATAATCCCTACGAAACGGTTCTGCATAATTTTGACCTTGCTGCAAAAAAAATTCAATTAAGCGACGAAGCTTCGCTGCTCATCAAAACTCCTGACAGGGAACTGCGCGTTGAACTTCCGGTGATGATGGATGACGGAAAACTTCACTCCATTATCGGGTACCGCGTTCAGCACAATAACGCACGCGGTCCATACAAAGGCGGTATTCGCTACCATCAAGATGTCAATTTAGATGAAGTGCGTGCGCTTGCTTCGTTGATGACCTGGAAAACTGCTGTTGCAGACATTCCTTTTGGCGGCGCAAAGGGCGGCATCACCATCGATCCGACAAAACTTTCGATGAATGAGTTAGAGCGCATGACGCGCGAATTTACTGATCGTATAGATTGCGTGATAGGTCCGTTGGAAGATATTCCCGCGCCGGATGTGAATACGAATGCGCAGACCATGTCGTGGATGATGGATGAGTACGGCAAGCGTCACGGACATTCTCCTGCGGTGGTAACAGGAAAACCGGTGGAGCTTGGAGGGTCGCTTGGAAGAGAAGAAGCAACCGGACGCGGTGTCTGCATTGCACTGCGTGAAGCCGCGAAGTCATATAAGCTGGATTTGAAAAAAATTACCGTCGCTGTGCAGGGATTTGGAAATGTCGGTTCGCACACGGCAAGAATTCTTGAGCAAGAAATGGGGGTGAAAGTTGTAGCGATCAGCGATGTAAAAGGGGGAATATACAATTCGCGCGGAGTCCGATTTGCCGATGCGATGTCGCAATTTAAAAATACGGGAAGTGTGGTGGGACTTAAAGGAGGCGTGAAGTTAACGAACGAAGAGTTGTTGGAATTGAAATGTGACGTCCTCATTCCGGCGGCGCTTGGCAACCAGTTTCGTGCCGACAACGCGAACAATGTGAAAGCAAAATTAATTGTGGAAGCGGCAAACGGCCCGACCACATTTGAAGCTGACGAAATTTTTGCCTCGCGCGGAATCCCTGTTGTTCCCGATATTTTTGCTAATGCCGGCGGCGTCACGGTCAGTTATTTTGAGTGGGCTCAGAACCTCCAGCAGTTTCGTTGGGAGTACAGCAAGGTAATTGCCGAATTAGAAAAGACAATGACCAACAGCTACGCCGCTGTGGTTGCTGCCTCGGAGAAATATAAAGTGACGCTTCGTATCGGCGCGTTTATTCTCGCGGTGGAAAGAGTTGCGAAGGCTGCGAAGCTGAGAGGGCTGTAAGGAGTTTCACATTCACGCTTTCGTAATGTCTTGCTCATTTTGTTCCCAAACTCTGTTTGGGAACATATTTGTGCAGATGAAACAGAGTTTTTCGCATAGTGCGTTCCCAATTACTTGTCCGCCTATGGTGGAGAACTTGGGAACGAGAGTAAAGTGATAACCTGTGTGATATTGCAAAAAAAGAATTGTCGTTCAATCAATGAGTCTAATAAACAGTCAGGCAGCTCAATTGAAAACAAAAAATTTATGAAAATATTAAATGCTATTTTGATAATTTTATTTTTATTTACGGGATCTGCCATTTCGCAAATCCAAAAAGCAGATAATGAAGAATTCTATACTTATGGTTATAGCAATGGGAAGTTATGGGAAACCTTTAACAAACAAGAAAAGATATTGGTTTTAATGGGCACCGAAGAAGGAATTGCATTTGTTTCGGAATGGACTGAAAATAACAAACCATATGAAGAACTCTCAATACAGGGTTTCCGTATGAGCGATATTGTTAGTGAAGTAGATTTATTTTATAGCCAACGAGCAAATATTCGGGTAACTGTCGTAGCTGCATACTCTTATGTGATAAAGAAAATGAAAGGTGCTACGGTAAAAGAACTAGATGAATATGCCGCTAGTTTAAGGAAAAAATACAATAAATAGATATTGTCCCATAAATAGTTTTATAACCTGATAATACTGTAAAAGTTTTCCCCAACCAGTTAGGAAGCAAAAGAACTTCAATTTATGGAAACTGCTCTCATTGCTTTTTTGGGTGTTATAGTAGGTGCTTTGCTTAATGAGTATTTTAGGCAAAACAGTAGAATCGAAAAGTATTCGGCTAAAATATTTGAAAAACGCATATTAATTTATGAAGAACTTTACCAAAAGTTAGATGAGTCAAATAATATTGCACGAGAAGTTATTGAAAACCCAATTCTTTCTAAAGATGAACGTGATCAGATATGGATGAATGCTATACTTGAAATTGCTAATTTTACTGATAAACACAAATTGTACTTAAATGAAGGAATATCGGTTCATTGTATCGCTTCTTCAATGGGTGTTGAAGATATATTTTATATGGATGCAAAAGAAAAAAAGAAGGCTGAAAATCATTACTATAGTGCAATACAAGAAGCAAAAGAAATGATAAGCAAGGAAACAGGTCTGGACGCTCTTGATAAATATTTTCGATCAATTACCAAGTATGAACCACGAAGCGATATAATTGATTACTTGAATGAAATAAGAAATAAGCAAAAAAGACAATCTAAGAAGGGGAAAAAGTAAAGTATTTTCATATTAGCAAGAGAGATTCCTCGGCACAAGTGAAATAAAACTTCTCTGCGCCCTCAGCGGTAAATACAATTTGTAATGCCGAGCTTTGCTCGGCACTATTTTTTAACCGCATATTTGTAAACACCGAACAGAGTTCGGCGATACAGCTTTTACGCAATCACAGAACTTGGGAACGAGAATAATATTTAAATAAACTTCTCTGTGATCTTTGCGCTCTCAGCGGTAAAAAAATAATTTGTAGTGCCGAGCTTTGCTCGGCAGCAATTTTTATCATTGCATATTTGTAAACACCGAACAGAGTTGGGCGATACAGTTTGCACAATTCAGCAAAGAGATGAGACAATGATAAGTCGAATTTGGCATGGGTACACTATACCTGCAAATGCCGATGCCTATGAATCACTCCTCAAGAGTGAAAT
>JAQUOA010000195.1 GCA_028749215.1 Bacteroidota bacterium | reverse complement strand
GCTCTGCGTACAAATCACGAATGAACGTGAACAAACCGGTGTACGTGGCAGGATTAGAGCGCGGCGTACGTCCGATTGGTGATTGATCAATGTCGATCACCTTATCAATCTGTTCAATTCCTTCAACCGAACCGTACGGCAATACCGAAATTTTTGTTTTATAAAATTTTTGCGAAAGGATTGGATAGAGAGTTTCATTGATGAGCGATGATTTTCCTGAACCGCTGACACCAGTGACGCATGTTAATGTTCCAAGTGGAATCTTCAGTGTCACATTCTTGAGATTGTTTCCTTTCGCTCCGCTAAGCGTAAGAAACTTTCCACTTCCTTTTCTTCGTACTGAAGGAATTTCAATTTGTTTTTTTCCGGTAAGATAATCGATGGTAGAAGATTGATCGCCGGCTTTCTTTGACAATCCATTAGTAAAATCGGCAGGAGAACCGACAGCAACAACTTTTCCCCCGTGTTCACCTGCCCCCGGACCTAAATCAACAATGAAATCGGAATTTTGCATCATCTCTTTATCGTGCTCAACTACAATCACAGAATTTCCAAGATCGCGGAGATTTTTCAGCGAGCGGATCAATTTCATGTTATCACGTTGATGTAACCCAATACTCGGCTCATCAAGAATATACAACACACCGACCAATTGCGATCCGATTTGCGTTGCTAATCGAATGCGTTGTGCTTCTCCGCCTGATAACGTCCGAGCCGCACGGTCAAGCGTTAGATATCCTAAGCCAACATCAACCATAAATCCTAATCGTTGGTTGATCTCCTTAAGAATTGGGCGTGCAATTTCCATTTGGCGATTGGTAAAATTGAGCTTTTGAAAAAAAGTCAACGCATCGATCAATGATTTTGTGACGACATCGGAAATTTTTATGCGCTCGCCGCCGCTGTTTTCCAATTGAATGACAAGATTTTCTTTTCGTAGGCGTCCGCCGTTACATTCGTTACAAAGTTTGGTACTCATGTAGCTTTCCACCCACTCACGAATTTTCAGCGATGCCGTGTCATTATAGTAATCCTGCAGCATCTTCATCAAACCGTCATACCGATGTTTGTATGTTGACGTGCGCCCGCCGGCATAGGTATATTCAATTTCAATTTTTTCACCTTCGGTGCCGTACAGAAGTTCGTTCAGCGCTGTCTTAGAATAATTTTTTATCGGCGTCGTAAAATTATAACCGTGCCTTTTTAATACCGCTTTCACCTGCGCATAAAACCACGTTTGACGCGGTTTGCCCAGCGGTGCAATCCCTTCTTCCTGTATTGATAAATTTGGGTTTGGAATAATCAGCGATAGATCGAATTGACGTTTTTCACCCAGCCCTTCACATCCCTTGCAGGCTCCCGATGTTGTGTTGAAGGAAAAAGAATTCGGCGCCGGCTCATCATAACTCGTTCCGCACGTTGGGCAGGAATATTTTTTGCTGAATAGAATATCCTTCTTACCGTCATTAACAATCATTACACCTTCGCCAAATTGCAGCGCCACTTCCACGGAATCAGCGATTCTGCTTCGGCTGTCTTTCTTGATTTGAATACGATCGATGACAATTTCGATATTGTGGATTTTATACCGATCCAGTTGCAGTCCTTTTGAAATTTCTTTAACCTCGCCGTCAGTCCGGACCCGCAAAAAACCATCCTTCAGTATCTTCTCAAACAATTCGCGGTAATGCCCTTTGCGCCCTTTCACCACCGGCGCAAGAATTTGGATTTTTGTTCCTTGCGGCAATTTCATGATGGCATCAATAATCTGATCGACACTTTGCTTTTCCACCTTGCTTCCGTCGTGAACACAAAATTGTGTCCCGACCCGTGCGAAAAGCAATCGCAGGAAGTCATACACTTCGGTGACGGTGCCAACGGTAGAACGCGGATTTGTGCTGACGGTTTTTTGTTCAATTGAAATTGCGGGCGAAAGTCCTTCAATGTAATCCACATCAGGACGTTCCATTAAGCCAAGAAATTGGCGGGCATACGCTGAAAGAGATTCAACGTAACGGCGCTGCCCTTCGGCATAAATTGTGTCAAAGGCAAGCGATGATTTTCCGGAGCCGGAAAGCCCTGTAATGACCACTAATTTGTCGCGGGGAATTTCAACGTCGATGTTCTTAAGGTTATGTTCGCGCGCGCCTTTGACAATGAGTGTATTCTGCTCGGTTTCGATTTGAGGCTGAGGGACGATTTTCTTTTTCATTCGGTCATTGTAAAAAGCGCCGCGGGTGCAAAAACATCCGTGGTCAAACGTTCATTACTTCTTGTAGAACATTTTAATTTTCGGGAAAGTTCAACTGGTAAGATACTGAAACTTCAACGGGAAGGCAAAGTTTATTCCTTTACAACATTCAATTCGAATGTTAATTGGGCAAGAGGAAAAATATTGGCAAACCGGTGTTCGTAAAAATCTTTTCTCCGGTTTGCGAATTGCACCATGATGCGGTCGAACCAATGATTCTTCATAAGTCCTTTGTCAAATTCAACCGACTTTAATTTGAAGTGTGTCGCAGTGTATCGAAACTCACCGTGGTCTGTTCCTTCAACAAAATAATCGAATGAGTGAACTCCAAACCAATGTTTATGCGTCGGATCTGTATTGGCGTTTCGGTGAGGATAAAAAGGGACGGTTACAAAAATAGTTCCATTCGACTTTGTGATTCGATGCAGTTCAGTCATAACTTTTATAACATCGTCCAGATGTTCAAGAATATTGTCGGCATATACTTCGTCGAATTTTCCGTCGGAGAATGGATACGGGAATTGATTCAAATCATGAAACACATCGGCGTCGGATCGAGGATTACTGTCGATGCCTATTGCACCAGATCGTTTGCGCCGCCCGCAGCCAAGATCGAGTATGTTTAATTTTTCGCTAGCCAATTCTTTGTCTTTTATTCAAGTAATTAAGAAGGGCAACGTCAAACGATGTCGCGGTATCAAGCAGGACATAATCAATCATGTTCTCGCGGCATTCGCGTTTGTACCGCTCAATAAATTCATGCATCGCTTCTTTGTACGCTTTTTGAATATGATATGGCTGCGTCGTGATCATTTCACCGCTTTCAATATCTTTGAAAATAGCATCTCCGCCAAACGCAAATGTTCGTTCTAAGGGATCAAGAATCTGCATGACTAGAACTTCGTGATTGTCATGTCGAAAATGTTTAAGTGCTGCCATCACTTTCGTCGGATCGTCAAACAGATCGCTTAAGATAATCACAAGCCCGCGACGCGAAATTCTTTCTGCTAAGTTGTGAAGTGCGGCTGCTGAATTGGTTGCGTTCGTCGGTTCCATTTTTTCCAGCTCAATTAAGAGCCTTCGCAAATGATGTTTTGTGGCATGAGGAGGAATAACATTTCTGATTTGGGAATCATACAGCATCAACCCTACTGCATCTCGCTGCTGAACCATTAAGTACGACAATGAAGCAGCGACAAACGATGCATATTCAATTTTTGAAATCCGCTTCTCTTTCTTTTTCTCAACATCCGATGCAAACCGCATCGAGGCGCTTGTATCAATCACGATGTATGATTTAAGATTCGTCTCCTCTTCAAATTGCTTCACATAAAAGCGATCGGTCTTTCCATACACTCGCCAATCAATGCGGCGAATTTCATCTCCCGGCATATATTGACGGTGCTCGGCAAATTCAACACTGAAACCATGGTAAGGACTTTTATGCAACCCCGTAATGAATCCTTCAACAACCAATCGAGCACGTAATTCCATAGACGACAATTTTGAAATCACATCGGGCTGAAGGTATTTTAGCTGAGTTTGCATTATTTCTTTGCCATCTTTTGCCGACGCTGTTTTTCGTTCAACACTTGGTTTGGATCTTTACCGATTGTTTCAAGTTCAAAGCGAACAGTTGGTGCCAGGTCGTGTTGAGGATATTTTTCTAAAAATTTTCCGTAAAAGAATTTTGCACTGTCATACATCTGCAAATTGTTATTGTAAATATACCCCGTTAAAAATAATGACAATGCCGACGGTTGCATATTGGGATTCTGTTCATAGAAAAGTTTGTAATTATCCAACGCTTCGCGAGGCTGATTCTTAAACCGATAACTCTCGGCGATGCCAAACCGTGCCCATCCTGCAAACCGTCCTTTAGGATATTCTTTAAGAATGCGTTGACACACACTCAGAGTCGAATCCCAATTGTTGTTGGCTTTAGCCGATTCAACTTTCTTCCACAGTTCATCATCGGTGAGAGAAGAACAGCCGAAAAAGCAAATGAAAAAAAATATGTTTATAAGATATTTCATTTAAGACATTCTTTTCATCACTGCGGCAAAAAAGCCATCAGTATTAAATTGATGGGGTAACAATTGAAAATATTTGTTGTTTCCCAAACTTGCAAGCTGATATCTTTCCAAAATGGACGCCGGCGACAGAAGCTCAAAATTAGGATGCTGAGATAAAAAGGATTCCACGACTTCTTCATTTTCGTGTTTCATCAAAGAACACGTTGCATAGATCAATCGTCCATTCGGTTTTACATATTGAGCATTTAACGATAAAATTGAAAGTTGTTTACCATGCATTTCATCAATCATTTTTTCAGTGACAGTCCATTTCATTCCGGGGTTTCGGCGTATTGTCCCTGTTCCGCTGCATGGTGCATCAACTAATACAGTATCAACGGTACCGACAAGCTCATTCACAACATCATTCTCTCGAATTGTTTTTACGCGAATAATATCGACACCGCTTCGTTTGATTCTTTTTCGTAACTCTCCTAATCGAAATGAGTGAATATCCATCGCAAAAATTTCTCCGCGATTTTTCATCACCGTTGCCATCGCTAAAGCCTTTCCTCCCGCACCTGCACATGCATCAATCACTTTCCCCCTTGGTTTCGGATCAACCAACAGAGACAACAATTGACTTCCTTCATCTTGCACTTCAAAAAATCCGTCTTTAAATGCTTGAAGTTGAAAAAGGTTTACTCTTTTCTTTAAATGCAGTCCAAAAGGAGAAAGTTGTGTTCTCTCAGTTTCGATTCCGTCCTGCTGCAATATTTTTTGGCATTCTTCGACCGTTGTTTTAATAGTATTTACGCGGATAGTCATCGGCCCTTGGGTATTTAATGATGAGCAAAGGTCTTTAATATTCTCATTCCCATATGATTTTATCCATTCGTTAATCATCCATTCGGGAAATGAATATTTTACTGCCATTGTTTCACTAATGTTTTCAGAAGCAGGTTCAATCAAAGAGACCAGTGAAAGTTTATTCATGACATCATCAGGCACATCCACTTCATGAATCAAACTTTCTTTTGTTTCTTGCTTTTCCAAGAGTAAATAGACGATGCAGGTATACAGGGAAATACTTTTTTTATCAGC
>JAQUOA010000194.1 GCA_028749215.1 Bacteroidota bacterium | reverse complement strand
CTACCAAAAAAATGCTGTTAGCTTTTACGACAGCATTTTTTATTTCATCATGTGCAAGCGTTAAATCGCAAAAAGAGCAGTTTGTTGAGGTCGATAAAAAAGTTGAAGCACAGGATTTTTCTTCGGCGGCAATGGTGCTTGAAGCGTCGAAAGATAAATACTATGCCAAGAAGGACAGAGTTCTCTACTATCTAGACGAAGGAATGCTGTATCACTACCAGCCTTCTCCGGAAAAGAGCAATGACCTGCTGACACGGGCGGAAGATGCCATTGATGAGTTATACACCAACAGTATTTCCAAAGGGGCGGCATCGCTTCTGTTGAATGATAATGTGATGGACTATGACGGCGAAGATTACGAAGATGTGTACCTGAATGTGTTTAAAGCGCTCAACTATCTGAGTTTGAATCAGTTCGATCCGGCATTTGTGGAAATCAGACGGATTAACAACAAGCTTTCTGCCTTAGAAGAGAAATACAACAAGATAGCCGATGAATACAACAAATCTGAAGATGCGGCAAAAAAATTTACCGTGGCAAAAAATAAATTCAACAATTCTGCTTTAGGCCGATACTTGAGCATGCTTATGTACCGTGCAGACGGGAAATATGACGATGCGCGGATTGATCTGGAAAAAATTGATGAGGCATGGAGTTCTCAGTCTCAGTTATATACTTTCCCGAAACCGGATTTCAAAAATTATCTTGAAAAGACAACGAAGGCAAAAGTCAACGTCGTCAGCTTTGTAGGGAAAGCTCCGCGCTTGTATGCACGCAATTTAACCATCCACACGTTTAAAGATGCCATTGCCATTTATGTATCGGATGGTAAAAAGGAAGAAGAACTTGAAGTGATTCCCTGGCCCAAAATGACGAGCGGCTACCACTTTAAATTCTCGCTCCCATACATGGAAAAGCAAGGTACAAAAATTGCCAGAGTGACCTTGGAATTGAACGGCGGATTATACGGCGATCTTCAAACAATTGAAAGTTTGGAAAACGCCGCGGAGGATACCTATAAGCTGAAGGAAGGGATCACATACCTGAAGACAATTATCCGCACGGTGACGAAAGGGATTCTGAATGAGAAAGCGAATGTGGAATTAGATAAAAAAACCGGCGGCGGCCTTTTTGGCGAGTTGACGCGCATCGCTACCAGCGCGCTCGTTGATGTGAGTGAAAACGCTGATCTTCGCCTTGCACGATATTTTCCGGCCAAGGCATTAGTGGGTGAATTTGAAGTTGCCCCCGGAACGTATTCGGTGACCGTAAAATATTTTGCGGCTAACGGGCAATTATTGTTTGCCGATGAGAGAGGGCGTGTGGTGGTGAAGGAGCAGGGATTAAATTTGGTGCAATCGGCGTATTTGAATTAATAGAGGAGGTTATTCCATTCATCTATGCTTCACCACAAAGGCTCTAAGTCACAAAAAATTAATGTATCGACTCATGGTACACAAAACTTGAATTTTATACGATTCATTCCTTTCTGAGGGTGGCTTTGTGCAGCATCGAGAGGGGAAGGTCACGAAGTGATGCCTTTGGCAGGTGTGTTATAGCATTTGAATATACCGTTCTCATTGAATTTTGACTTTCCCTCACGCTTTTGCTTTCCTGCCCGTCCGGCAGGCGGGCGCACAGAGGGGATTTGATTCTGCGTAACATCAATTATAAAAAAGGAACCACATTCTATGAAACCATTATTTTTTTCCTCTTTTTTACTGCTGACGATTGCAACGGCGCAAGACAAGCCGGCATGGATTGATACTCCGCAAAGCCAGTATTCAAACGCAAAATATCTTTCTGCCGTTGGAAGCGGAGATACACGGAAATCTGCCGAAAGCGATGCATCGGCGAAGCTGGCGATGATTTTTCAATCGACCATTAAAGCGGAACAGACTATCAATGACCGATACAAAGAGCTTTTTACATCGCCTCAAAATTCTACGTACGAACAAAGCACGGATGTAACCAAAAATACTTCTATTTCGTCTAATCAAATACTGTATAATTTCCAAATTGCAGAAACTTTTACGGACAATCTTGGCAGGACGTACGCCTTAGCCGTTATTGAACGCGCGCCTACTGCTGAAATCTATGAAAAGAAAATTCAGGAGAATGAAAAGATCATGGGGCGTTATATTGAACAGTATTCAAAAACGAATGATGCCGTTGCACAATATGCGGACATTAACGCGGCGTCTGTCTTTAGCACAATCAACGAAGGGCTGAAACAGCAATTAGTGATTATTATTCCGGGACGAACGTACGTATCAACTTCCGGATACGATGCGGTAAAGATTCAACAAATGCTGGCGGACGCTCGAAAGAATTTACCGTTTGCTGTTTCAATTAAGAACGATACCGAAGGGAAAACAACCGCCATTGTTAAAGAAATGCTTTCGGAAATGGGTTTTGTGACTGCCGAAAAAGGAGTATTGACAATCTCCGGCGAAATTTCTTTTGAGAAGGTTGACTTGAAAAAAACAGAAGAGTATGTGCGTTGGAGTTATGCTCTTTCGGTTGTGGATGGTGCAAAGGCGACCATTGTTTCGCTCACTGAAAATGGGAGAGAAGGGCATCTGACCTACAGCGAAGCTGTCGCCCGTGCTACCCGGACCATGAAACAGAAAATTAAAACGAACTTCGGCAAAGAGATCAACAGATATTTTGATACGCTGGTGAAGAAAAGCAATTGAGAGTTGGCAGTAATCAGTAATCAGTAATCAGCTAACAGCTAACAGCTAACAGCTAACAGCTAACAGCTAACAGCTAATAAGAGAGAATTGCCTCTGTGACGAAGAGATGAATAATTTTTAACCTAACAATCTATTGACTTCATGATTCTCAATAAGTAAAATATGGTACGATGAAAAAAGCAGTTTGTATTATATTGATGATGTTGTATGGCTGGGATGGCATTTTTAGCCAGCATGCCATTCTTCGCAGAATTTTACTTGATGCCCTGCACCATCAAAAATGCACGTCCAATTCGAATATTGCTTCTTCGGATGACTACAGGCCTCTTTGGGTAAAGTATAAACATTTTTTGGAAGATGAATCTTCTACAAAAGATATTTTTCTCCAATCGAATTCTATTGCCGCTCCTACTTCGTTTACCCAACTGCACTATTTTAATATTCAACCACATGGTATTTCACAATTTTCCACTCTGTATCTTCTTAGATCTCCCCCTTCTTTCCTGAGTTAATTGCGTTTCATTTCACAATACACAACTATAGCCGTCTAGAGATGGCTATGGAAATTTTCTATTTGTTAGAAGGGAATCTTCGATGAAAACAATAAAATATTTCTCTTGCCTCTTAGGGTTAAGTCTTTTCTTAATCTCTTGCAGCAGCGGGCCAAAAGTTGAAGAAGTACGACAGTTGCAATCCATAAAAGACGAAACCACGCAGCTTCAAAAGGAAGTAGCAATAAAGAAAGGGCAAAAATCCGATTTACAAAATCAGGTACCGCAGAAAGAAGCTAAACTTGCCCAAGCGACCAAAGATGAAGAGGCAACAAAAGAACGTTTGCAGAAAATGCAATAGCGGACATAAATTTTGAAAAGGAGACTACAATGATATCACAAAAATTAATATTATTTTTCCTGTTGGCAGCACTGGTGCTGTCTTCGTGTTCCGGGCCGGAAAAGATGACGAAAGATCAATGGCAGCAAGAAATGAACCAGGGGACAAAAGAACGCGATGCGCTGAGAATTGAACTGGCAACTCTCACTAAAGAGATTGATAGTCTACAAGTGCTGCTCGCGACACTTGATAAAAAAATCTCATCAGTGAACGACGAGACCATTGCTATGGCGGGCGGTACCAAAGCCAATATGCATGCATTTGATATTGCACTTCGCGGCGTGGAAACAAGGGTCAATGATTTGTCGCTTTTAACGCGGCAGGATTTGTTGAAGCGTAAAGGCGAGATTGAAGCCAGCCAGACAGAAAAGGACAGCCTGGCAAAACAAAAACTTGCCGCACTTCCAAAATACCATGATCGTCTGGAAGCTTTGCAATCAAAAATTGACGGCCTGCGACCCACATTGGCAGTCACTAATTCAGAAGGGGAAGATACCTACGTTGTCGGATCGTGGTCAAAAAACCATGACTGTTTGTGGAACATTGCGAAGAAAAAAAATATCTATGCCAATGCGTTTTTGTGGCCAAAAATTTGGCAGGCTAACCGCAAGAAAATCAGTAATCCCGATAAAATTTATAGGGGTGAAAAACTGATGATACCTCAACCAGGTGCTCTCACGTCCAAAGAAAAAATTGCCCTGTACCAGTATTGGCAACAGCATTCTCATATATAGACAGACAAAGCCGGTTCACAGCCGGCTTTGTTATTATAATTTATTGTTGTTTTTGTGAATCTAAATCGGTTTTAGTGCATCATACTCCTGGAATGGAACGGCAATCATAAGCGCATCCATTGATACCAATCAACGCGGAAAATAGGTTCTAATTTAAAACAGTATACATTTCATACAGGGAGATCAACGATGTCTGGATTGCTGGACAAGATAAAATCGGCGGCAAAAATAGTTGATGTGCGAACACCGGAAGAATTTAATGAAGAAGCGTATCCTAATGCTGTTAACATTCCCGTGGATGAAGTACGGGCACGGATGAGCGAATTTGGTGATAAAAATTCTTCCATCATTGTCTACTGTGCATCGGGTGCACGCAGCGCGTACGCGGCTCGCATTTTGAAAAATGCCGGTTATACCGATGTCACCAATGCCGGCGGACTCTACGATATGCCGGGGCTGTAAATAATTACGTTCCATTACACCTGAAGAATAAGGATAACTATGAAAAAGATATTTTTTGTATCGCTGATGGTAATGCTGTCAACAATTTCATTGGCAAAAGACCTTCGATGGAAGAATTTTAACGACGGAATTGCAGAAGCAAAAAAATCAGGCAAAAAAGTTCTTGTCGACGTTTATACCGATTGGTGCACGTGGTGTAAGAAAATGGATGAAGTGACGTACTCCGATAAGAATATAAAAACGTACCTGGAAAAAAATTACGTCCTCATCAAATTAAATGCGGAAGGAAATGAAAATATTTCTTATGCAGGACAAAAGATAAGCCCGGCGCAATTTGCTCAGCAGATGGGAATTGACGGTTATCCAGCGACATTGTTTTTGGATGGCAGAGGAGAACCAATTACTGTGCTTCCGGGATATTCAGAGCCGAAGATGTTTATTCATGTTTTAAGTTTTATTGGTGAAAATCAGTATAAGACAAAGAAATTTGATCAATATCTTACAGAAAAGGGTGTAAAATAACCGGCCAAAAATCCGGTAGTTTCTTAATTTGATTTTTTACGTGCTCGTCATGCTGACGAATGTCAGCATCTATATTTGTTTTTAGATGCCGAAACAAGTTCGG
>JAQUOA010000027.1 GCA_028749215.1 Bacteroidota bacterium | reverse complement strand
CCGTTTGGAATGGCGGTAATTTTATTTGGAGATATATGCAAGCCTTGTGAAATAAGATTGCTTTCATCGTGCGTATTTGGCAAGACAGCTTTTGACCAATCACAGATTTGTCGTGTAAACTCGTAGTTTGTCCATATCCCCGTACGAAATTTTTTAAGAATATTATTTATGGTAATCGTTGAGCGAATAACGGAAGGAGAATGTCTGGTAAAAAAAATAGGTGAGGTGACAAATGGAATATCGTATTGATGAAAAACGCTTGCAAGATGAAACGTCCCCAGATTCGCTGAGAACAGATGAACGAGGTCGGTGTTTGTTTTGTCGAAGTTTTCCCACGGCTGGAATAATTTCACTTCAACGCCAAGTTTTTCAAGTTCGGCTTTTGTTTGCAGCAGTTGAACCCGTGGTCCGCCATGAATGACAGAAAGCGATTGATAGCAGGCAAATGTAATTTTCATTCTGTTACCTTTATCCACCAATCAAATGCATTTTGGATGTAATGTCTGCCATCGAAAGATCGCGTTCGCATAATATCTTTTGAGCATTCAGGAAATTTCCGTTTAGCTGTGTTCGCAAGTTCATCTAAAAATATATCATTGTCGGTCGACATTATCGCTTCATTTCCATCCGGCAGGGATATTCTAAGCCACACATCATCGGCAGATTCACCATTCTTGCAATATACTTTTGTTTCATCTACAAGGATATCGAAATGGCAGGTGCTTCTTTTTTTCCACCACTTTGCATATTGCGAGTACGAAAATTTTTGAATACCAGCCTGATTAATATAATTAAAAACCTCCTCAAAGACGTCATTATGCATGTGAGTCGGATGATGGTAAAGGCAAACCGGTTCGTTTGCGATTATTTTGTTTTCGATAACTGAAATGAAATATGATATCATTTCAGTATTTGAAGAATGAGTTCGGAGAAGCGAGCCGATACAGATAGGGTGTATAGGCAGTTGCAAAACAGATAAGAACGAATCATGTAACAATGGAAACGATGGAAGATTATCATAGTCATATCCGAATTCGGAAGAATAATCAAATCCAAGTTCTTCAATGGCTTCACCTATTTGGTTATTCCAAGCGCCGGTTGGCGCGGAGATTCCTTTTGCATTGATCTGATATTTGTTGAGAACTGCACGCGCCTTGTCAAAATTTTCTTTGTTGAGAATTTTTGAAGGATAAACGACATGTTCAAAACAATGAACACCGATTTCCTGTCTCTCGAATTTAGAAAAATACTCCAGCCAATTGAGATGACTTTTTACATCAAGGAACCATGTTGTTGGAATATTATGCTTTTCACCAAGAGCGTACAGATTTTCAATTTGTTCTTGTGTTCCTTTGTCCGAATCAATTCTAAATGTGAAAATTGTCTCATGGTTTTCCGGGAAATACCATTTGTGAATGAACGGTAAATTTCTTTTATGATGAAGGAACTCGAGTAAGGAAGTAACGAGCTGCCTTAAAGGCGCTTTCGATCTTTGCACAACTCTTTCATTCGGCAATCTTTTTGATTCGGTATAGAAATTCTTTCTTATGACCTTTTTTGAGAGCAGCTGTGTTTGAATATCTATCCCTAAGTTGGCAGAAATTCCTTTCCCAACTTCAGTCCACTGCACAATATCGTTATTTGGAAAGAAATGGCAGTTATTAAAAATATCAAGGATATCACAAAAACGATACGACTCTGTTACAGTTGGAGGAAAGGATGATACTCTTCTTGTTTGCGATGTCCCTATGTCTCCCGAAGATGTGTTCAATGAGGCACCTCCATCACGCAGAAATTTTTGGAGATTGCTTGTTTCATCAATAGACAAATGTTTATTGATGATAACCATACTGTATTCATTCACCGTCACTAAATTAAAATCAGGAATTACATTCCATGAAATTCCTATCTGCTCAAGAAGGACTTCCCATCCTGTTTCGTATTGAGCTAACCCAATTTGTATTTTTACTTTCCTATTTTCCATTGGTCAACGATTCGATTAATGCTCGAAGTTTTTCTTCCCGTTGTTGCTGCGAAAATTGCATCATTATCCTTTCTCGCGCGTCAGGACAGTGATCTTTTTGCAATCCATACGTTATACTTTTTTGGGCATTTTCTAAGTCGTCATAATTTATCACCGATCCGGTATTGCCAATAGCTGTAGGGATTCCGCCAACATTTGTCCCGACAGGATAACATTCACACAGCATTGCTTCACACAATGTATTCGGAAGGCCTTCACGGAAAGAGGGTTGGAAATAAACTTTTGCCTGCTGATAAAGAGTGAGCAATTCTAGTTGTTCGATGAAAGGATAAATGGTAACATTATTTGGTATAGAAAAGTGTTTTTTGACTTGCGGAGGCATTCCGATAAGAATAAACTTTACATTGGGCATTGCCGTAGCGACGTCAAACAAAAAATGAATTCCCTTAATCTTTGCTCGAATCATGTCGAAACAATTTGCAACGGTTAGTACGAAATCGTGTTTCTTTTCTGATGATGGAACCCATTTCGTATGATCATATCCGGTTGGAATAACATTGATATTTTTCCCGCTGTATTCAGCCAGACGAATAGCATCATTCTTTAGCGATTCATCAACAGCAAGCACAGCATCCGCATTTCGCAGTCCATACCGAACAATTTTTGATTTCCACCAGCTTGTCCAAATACCATACTTTATTGAAGGAAGTCTTGCAACGTCAACTCCGCCAATAACAATGATTGATTTTTTCTTCCGTTGTTTTGCTAACCATACAAGCAGAGAAGAGTATACTGAAGCAAACCACGAAAATGTGATATCAGATTTTTTAAGTGCAGCGTTATACCAGAAAAGAGTTTTTACACCTGATGAGAAAATATCGGTGACAACATAATGCTTTTGTAGAAAACGGAGATCGTTCGTGATGAATGGCGTGTTGAATGTTGCCGTGAACAATATTTTCGGTTTGTTGTTCACCGGAGAGGGTGTCGGTTATAAAAGAAAGGATAGTGAGAAGGTATGAGTTGAACCGAACGCGCCGGTAAACGGAACAAATGCATAATCGACTTTCACTAAGCCGTATTTAAATCCAACCCCTGCGGAAAATGATTTTGCTTCATATCCAATTTGGTATCCGCCCCGCACAGCAAGTTGTTCGTCGTACGTAATTTCTGCTCCAAAATGGATCCGTGTATTGTCATCGCCAAAAGTTTTCACTGCTTCGGCGGCGCCAAGAAACGAAAAATCCGGAGTAAACGCAGTTACGTATGATGCTCCTGCACGAAGGGTTGTCGGTAGTTTTGAGCTTTCATTTCGAAGCTTATCCATTGAACCAAGATTCAGAACGCTGGCTCCGATAAAAATATCGTCGGATGCCTTATAGAGTGCACCAACATCAATTCCGTAGCCCGACGCTTCATCCACAAAGATTTTTTCATATAAAAATTTTCCTGTAACACCCACCGCAAGATCATCGTAGATCGACCACGATGCACTTCCGCCCAAGGAAAAATTTCGAGCGGCAAAAGTTCCATCGGCCGGTCCGGGAATAGTTCGTACCTCAATATCGCCAACGGAAGTCGCTAACGCTGATAAACCGTATGTAATATCATTTCCTACAACTGTTGCACCAAGATACTCGGTTGTCGTTTGAGCAATCCATTCTCGATGCATGAGCATGATCTCATTCTGACGAGCAAAACGAAGTGTCGCCGGATTATAAAATGTGGATGCATTATCATTCGGCACCGAAGTGAATGTCTCTCCCATGGCAATGGATCGAGCGCCAACGCCTATTTTTAAAAACGAAAGTCCCGTCCCTATATTTTGCGCCGACGTAAGCAAGGGGATTGCAGTTACAAGAATAAAAATTTTCTTCATCACAGTTTCACCGAAAGAGAAATAACATGTATTGCAAAGAGTCCATATGGCTCAATAATATACGCATAATTCAGAGCAGGTTCCCAGTCTGAATATCCAGTTCTTACTGTCAAGCCAAATGAAGGATGGGCTTTATGCGCGTCCTTTGTTTCCCACCCGTCTAGTCCAGCACGAAGAGTCAACGCCTCGACCACATTCACTTCGCCGCCAACTCGGATGATTGTTGCCGGGGAAGTGTTCGATTCAATTTCGGCAGAAAGAATTCCATATCCATCATCAAGAGCATAAGAAACGCCTAAAATTTTTCTTAGTGGAAATTTTTCAATAGTTGAACTGCCAAGCTGGCCATATAATTTTGATGTATCCCATTTATATTTGGCATTAAAATCTTTTATGACTGCACCAAGAGTAATCTGTGACGTCAAAGGGTAAATTATTCCAAGATCTAATCCGAGTGCAGTTGACGTTAAATCTGTAAAAAGTGAATTATAAATAATCTTTGTTGTTAAGCCGATGGAAATCTTACGAATTTTCATCGCAAACGAAAGTGAGAAAAGGTTTTCGGAAACCGAATAATTATCTGTATGAAAACCATCGCCGTCGCGCCCGTCGATTTTTGATGTGCCTGAATTTAAAATTCCCAAGGCGATACCTGCATTTGTATCAATCGGCTGTGAATAAAAGATTGAATTAAGATGCCGATCTAACGACAAAAATCCGTAAGAGACCGAGGCGCTGTTTTCTTTCAAGAGGGGAGTAATCGCCGGATTATAAGATCCCGAAAGTTCACCAAACTTTACAGCCGTCATTGCATTGCCCATTCCCATGCCGCGTGCGCCGAAACCCATGCGTGAAAATGTGCCTGCAGTTTCTACGCCCTGTCCGTACGAAAGCGTTATTGCAAGACATATTACGCTGATTAAAAATTTTATTTTACTTAATGACAAGTATTTTTCCCCAGCGAGGTTCATTATTGCCGACAATCACTTGATAAAAGTACACACCATTCGGAACAAGTTTAGTATTATCGTTTTTACCATCCCACATTTCATCATGTTCACGAGCTCCATCGCGAGGTACATTTTGAATGACAGTGCGGACGAGGTTCATGCCGAAATCAAAAACTCTAATCGTGACCTGTGCATCATTTCCATTAGTTGAATAGTGAATGCGTATGACTTCATTATTTGGTGAAAACGGATTGGGGTACGCATAGACATCACCGGAAGATGATAATGGCTGAGATGCATGAAGAATAGTCCAGCTGCTGCCAAACAACGACGTTGCATTATCAATTGTCTTTGCAATGCCGTCGCTTCCGCCGCACCAGATGGTATCAGCCTGTGCTGCAATGGTGAAAAAACCAGTTTGAGTGTACCGTTGTTTTAAACTCTTATCGTAGATTGTTCCTGTTTGCATCCAGCTGGCGCCGAAATCACTGGAACGGAAAATTCCATTATCCGTAGCCGCATACGCGATGTTATTTTTAAATCCCAAGTTATGAGCAAACTCACCGAGCAATGTCTGGCTCCATGTGATGCCTCCGTCAGTGCTAAAACTTACGCCCCGTTTTTCCGAAGCGTCTTCAGCAGTAATTGTGGCTGCCCAGATAATATTTTTTGTTCCGCTCGTTTGTTTTCCAATTGAAACGACAAAATTTCCTGAGATCGGAGAAGATTCATTTTGATGCGTAAACTTGATCCACGATTTTCCGCGATCAGTAGATTTATTAATCCCGCCTGCGCTTCCAATCCAAATGGTTGAATCATTTTCCGCAAAAACCGAGAATGCTCTATGATTGAGATTATTTTGCAAACCAAGCGCGCCGCCTGAAGGAGAAAGATCGAAGACAAGAGAATCATTCGGTGAAATTGAATTCAGTTTATCAGGGGGAAGGATAACACGCTGCCACGTTTTTCCTTTGTCGTTTGACTTTCGGGCCATCCCTGCAAAAGAACAAATCCACACGGTGCTGTCGGTAACAGCAATGTCATAAGTGATATTATTTATCGCAGTCGTGATACCGAGCGCGCGAATCAAACTTTTTGAATTCCAATAAAGCGTGTCGACATTATTTACGTCAACAGGCTGTGGATTTGATTGCCATGATTCACCACCGTCAGATGAGTATTTAATCCCGCTTCCCTCGGGTAAGGATTGTCCGTCTCGCTCTACGCTGTGAGCTGTGGCTACCCAAATTTCTTTACCTTTTACAGCAATTGCAGAGATATCTTCTTCACCAAACGGTGAGGTTCTAAAATAATTTTTCCATATTTGTCCGCCGTCCGCAGAACGGCTTAAACCTTTTCCGGTCCCGAGCCAAATGGTGTCCCCTTGTATTTCAATGTCGGTAATGCTGTTACTGAACGGAAGAGATGCTGGTGCAGAATTTATTGTTGCTTGAAACGAATAATGCAACGGTGTTTGGTTTTGCGCATGGACATAATTGCTCAAAACAAAAAATGCAAAGATAAATTTTATGTATATCAGGTATCTCATCTGACAACTATTTGATGAATTATTGTGTTGCTCTGCGCGTTGGATTTATCAAAGGCTTGAAATTCAAATCTATACGTACCCTTCGTAACTGTCGGCGGCAGCTGAATTGTTAACGAATAGACTCCATCACCGGCAACTTTATCGTCGTTACCGGGTAACTTATTAGCCCCGCCATCATCGTACATAGCAAACGGGTTACCGCTTGAAGGCGAACCATCCGGTTTGAATGAATTAAATTGAACCTTTTGTAAATCATCTAGCCCGTCGGAATCTGATACTGCAACCGACATAAAAATAAACTCTGGTGTTGCGCCTACAGTAACAGTATCAGGTGAAACAAGGTTTGAAATTATCGGTGTGGCATTTTTACGTATTATTTCAAGGGGAAGAATTATTTTATTGCTGGGATAATCTGTCTGCGAAGTTGCAAAGTGTGCAAGAAGTTTACCTACCGTTGTTCGCGGCAATGTAAATGTAACAGTTCCGGATGCAATACTGTCGTTTTTCGAAACGTCGGGAGTAATACCGTCATTGTGTAAAATAGCATTACCGTATACAGTAGATCCCGTTTCGTCTGTAATAGCAGCAACAATATTATCTTCACTTGCTAAAGAGACATATCGTGCCGTAGCACCAATAGATATCGTCAATATATCAGTCGGCTTTTTTTCGCCATTGACAAAGATTTTGTCGGTGTTAATTGTATCTTTTTCTAATTGTGCAAATTTAATGATTGAGACAGAAATAGCCTGTTCAACTTCTGTTGAATTTTGAAGTTTGCATCCAGCATTGACGGCTGCCAAACCAATAAAAATATGCAAGTAAATTTTTTTGATCATGGACTCAAAAAAAAAACCGAGGCTTTATCCTCGGTTGATAAAGCAATCTGCCATAAAAAAGTTAGGGGAAAAACTATTCGCGTTAAAACTCTGTATCAAACTTTTCTATGGAAGATTGCCGTTTATTGTTATTGACATGTAAATGTTACTGAAAATTCGTTCGATTGTCAAATTATAAACTGACATTGAATGGTGAAGGGGCAAAACTGATAACTAAAATTCCGAAGGTGAGCCACCCGACCATATTTCTATTTGCATCGAGTTCCGTTTCTTCCATAACAGGAGGATGGTACAGTTTAACGAAGAAAAATAAAATCAATGCCCAAAAAATCCAGCCAGTCCAGCCGTATGTGGAAGAGATGCCTATGGCAGGAAGAAAACCAATAATTCCCATCAGCAGCAGAAATCCGAAGGAAACATTTGCAACAATCTTATGACGGCCGCCGAACATTGCATAGGATAAATGTCCCCCGTCCAATTGACCTACGGGAATTAAATTCATCGCCGTCACAAACAAGCCAAACCACCCGGTACAGAGGAACGGGTAGTGATACATCTCGGACATAGGCGGAACAAAATCATGCATCGGATTGGTAAGGACGATTTCTAAAAATTTATACAACGCTGAAGAACCGAAAGCCAATCCTACCCCAACTCCTTGTTGCGTCTGCGAAAAATAATCGGGATGAATTTGGAGGATATATTCTTTTCCTGGGAGATGCGTGAAGCCATAGATTAAAATTCCCACTGTGGCAATGAATCCCGCAATTGGTCCCGCAACACCAATGTCGAACATAACTTTCTTTGAAGGTATAGGGGATTTTGTCCTTATCACGGCACCGAAAGTTCCAAAATTTAAAAATCCTGGAAGTGATGGAGCCGGAATGTAATACGGCAGAGTTGCGTTAATGCCGTGATATCGTGCAGCAAAATAATGTCCAAATTCATGACATGATAAAATAAAAAGGATAGAAATTGAATATGGTAATCCGGCAGAAAGATTATAGAGATCGAACGGATCAAGATTCTGCCACGCTACACCTGCTACTGTGGTAGTAAAAAATGTTACGATAAATAAACTTGAGTGAATAAGAATTTGTTTTGTAGTCATTTTTAAAAATCGATAGTAAAGGCAATTCCTGAATACTCATCTTGCATGTCGTGGTACTCACCTTGAATACTATTACCGATGTAGTGCAAAAAGTACACTTGCACTCCGCGTCTATACCAGTTACCAATTTTAGTTCCAACTTGAATTTCATTCCTCGGACGCAATCCAGTCGGTGTAAATTGATAAGCAACATAACCGTTTAGATCACGCAGAAATTCTTTATGAACTTCTCCGCCGATATACCCATAGAACTTAGGAAGGGTGGTAGGATCAACATGGAAAACGTACACTGCGCCGACGTAACCTCGAAATTGTTCATTTGGTTCGAATGCAACAGCAAGGTCAAAAAATTCGCGGCTGTACACTTGAGGACTGATTCCATCTTTCCAAATTCTCTGCGTGTTGTCGTAGTGTCCATCGACAAAATGTGCACTGATGTGACTCAACCGAAATCGAGACGAAAAAATTCCGTCTTTAAGCGTGTCAACATAGTTGACATTAAATCCGAAAAGGTAGTCTACCGCATCTACAGGAAAGTGGAAATTTTTTTCGCCGCGAAGCAGAGTGTACGTAAAAAAATCAGCGCCGATTGTTATTCTACGAGTTGTTTTCTCACTCTGATATTGAATGAGATCAACCGAATTTCCAATGTCCAACCGTAAACGATTTCTATCGCTATGCCAAACCAGACCGACACGGGGTTCAAATGTTTGAGCGACAAATGGTTTGAAAAGCAAAGGCCCGGATGCGAATAAGAAACCGGTTTCTTGTGAAAATAATAGTGAGGTGAGAAAACAAAAAACTGTTACTGCTCTTTTCATTCTGGCTGTATCCAAATTGGGTTTGTGTAACAAAAACCTTCCCCGTCAATCCCGTCTGCGTCGTATGTAAATGCTTCAGCTCTAATATACGAAAAGCTCGTCACAGTTTCCCAGTCTGTAATGAGGTGCATCCTCAGAGGGTCAGTAAAATTTTTCCATTCGTATAAATTTCTTTCTTTTTTGCCGACGGTGCCGGAAATGATTTTGAGCGACCTGAATTTTCCGAATTCACGTGTCGATACAGCATGGATCTTTACCAAAAATTTTCTTCCGGTAATTGATTCGCCAATTTTCCCGACGTTGTTTGACTCTGTTTCTAATTCAATGGTGAGCATCGGTCCGTTTGTGATCACGCTGTTACCATATTGAATGGCTGAAACAATTCTTTCTTCAGACAACGAAGAGAAAAGAGCAGTTTTCATTTTTCCGAAAAGCTGATTTTCTTTTTCGCGAATCGATACAAACGGCATACCGATTTGAATGAAACGATTAAAGTTGCCATGCGCATCGTTTCCGGCAAGAATAAATTTTTTTTCACCTTTTAAGAGCAGCCATTTCCACACATCAAGGCCGTTGATAAAGCTTTCGGCGTATTCACCGTTCAAAATTTGAATACCGTTCACGTATTCATTGCTCATATCTTTCTTTGTCCATTCACCTCTATTAATTAACAGTTGTTGAATGAATGGCACTTCTTCAGTGGGGTGTCCGGCAAAGGCGGCGACGGTTCTATCTTTCAAAAATAAGACATCGGCAGCGGTATGCTCGCAGTTGGTTCGAAGCCATTTTTCGGCGCTATCGCCAGATCCATGAAAAAATTTTCTTGTTCCCAACAAGAGTAAATGGACATTTCGTCCGTCAGAATTTGTGCAGGAGACTTCTTCACCTCGAACGACGACGAAGTTGTTTTCCTTTTGGTTGCAGTCGTCAACTTCCTGATGTAATTGATTCCATTTTGGAAGTGTAGGGTCATTCACCAGGTAATTGTCAAGACGGTCATCGAGGTCATACGAATGATCGGTAACACAAAAAAATGAAAGCCCCATCGCCTTGCAAAGTGTCGGCGAAGCTGCTATTGGTGAACCAAATTCAACTTGATCTTCTGTCAAAGTGGAGTGCGTATGAGCGTCACCATAAATCCAGCCGGGGAACAATGGAAGATGGGTTTTGGATCGATAGATTTTTAACGGCGTTTTGCTTGATGTTCTATAGTTGTTGTTTCGTATTGTTTTGATTTTATTGTTCTGTCGAAAACGGATTTCGACATCGACGGTCAATAGTCCGAATAGAGTCTCACTATCACCGGTAAATGGAACGCTAAATATTTTCCACCAGTAATGAGATGCAACGGACTCTTGATCACCGAGATCAAAAACCTGTTGATATACTTGTTTATTTCCTTGATGCATGAACACAGTGATGCTTAAAATATCAATGGGATAGGTGTCAGCATCTTTTACCAAGAGCATGATTGGCAATGCAGCATCGGGGTCAAGGCGGTGCGGTGCGTCAACTAAAATTTCCGGTTCAGATTTTTTTAAGAAGCTTAAAAAATATTTGAAGCGATAATGGGTTTCGGCGTAAAGAAAAAATGGAGGAAAGATCATCAGTTCCGTTTTTCTATTTTGGACAAAATATTTTCAATGCATTGACTCAAAGCAGTATCGTCGTCGGAGATTGAAGAAAATCCGCTATACTCGCGTGAAGCTGTCAATGCCCGCTCAAGATTAAATTCGTTTTGCTTTTCTGAATAAAAAATTTTCTTTTGTTTCATGATGGTTGCCAAATATTCCTGCTCCGTTTGCTGCGGAGTCGGAACAAAAATAGCCTTTACCCCTGTAAAAGACAAATCCATTATAGTACTGTAGCCGGGACGAGAAACGATAATTTTTGACACCGCAATGGTGTGAGCAAGTTCATCTGCTGTCAACGCTGAAACTGCGGTAATGTTGTCGGTAAGTTTAATGCGAGTGGCATGCTCAGGAATACCCCGAACAATAAATGCCCGGTAAGAAGTTTTCCGTAGTTGTTCAATGATGATTTCTTCAAAAATAGTTCGTTGAGGCTCGGGTCCCGAAAGGATGACGAGCACATCAAAATCTTTTTGAACTCTATCAATTTTTTTTAATCGTGAAAGAGGCCCAACATAGAATGTTTTGTTTGGCATTGTCCGCGGGTGGGACAAAATCCCGGCAAGGTTTTTTTCACCATGAAAATCAGGGATCCAGCATTCATCGAATCGGTTAATAAACATTTTGTTAATTGAAGCAACCGAGCCCTGCGCCCAATGAAGACGTGATGGAAGCAGAATTTGAAGTTGATGAATCACAAAAACAGATGGAATTTTGTGCGAATGCACTCCATATCGGCTGTCTGATATAACGGCGTCAATTTTATATTGATTGATGATCCCATCAAGTTTTTTATGCTCTACTTTAAATCCCTTCAAGATAGAAGGTAATTGTTTTGCAATCGCCCAATCCAAATTTCCTTTTTCAACATATCGAACAGCATAGCCGGGGAACCGAATGTATTCAAGAGTTGGAAATTCTTTTTTTAAGAGATCGAGAGGACGATTGTCGGCACCGATAATGACTTCTGCATCTCGCCGAAGTAATTCTTGTATGATAGGAATGCAACGCGTTGCATGGCCCAATCCCCAATCGAGCGGAGCAATAAGAATTCGCGGTTTCATCTGATTGCTCCAAACTCGAATCCCTGTTCTTTTGCAGCCATGATGACACGTTCTAATATGTTTTCGATTTTATTTTCTGTCAACGTATTGTCGTGGAAAACAAGAATTGAACCGCCTTGCAATTTATGAAGAGCTGTTTGGACAACCTTCTCGATATTCCAGTTTCTGAAGTCACCGGTCAGGCAACTCCACATCACCAAGACAAATCCTAATTCACGAGCGGCAGCAATGGTATTCCAGGAAAAAAAACCGAAGGGAGGCCGGAACAGACGAATCTTCTGAGGTGTAAGCGTCCGAAGTTCACCCAGGGTGTGTAATATCTCTTCTTTAGTTTGTTTCTTAGAAAAAGCCAATGCACGAGTATGATGATATGCGTGAATACCAATTGAATGTCCTTCAGCGGCAATACGTTTTATAAGAGCTTCTCTTGTTGCAATATTTTCTCCTGTTAAAAAAAACGTTGCCTTCACACCATGCTTTTTTAGAACGTCCAATACGATTGGAGTTGCAACTAAATGCGGCCCGTCATCAAATGTTAAGAATATTTTTTTTGATGGCATGCGCCACAACAAAGATGGGAAAAGCAGTTGATGTATTTTACCGGTATGCGTAATCATGAAGCAGTGCGACTCATGGTTTGATCTTTCCAACGAAATTGTCCGAAGAATCCGCCAAATACGGAAAATACAATGACAGGAATGTGGATGACAGCCATTGGCAGGAAATATCGCATTGCTGCTTGCGTATGGGTCAGCATGGTAAACTTTCGCATAATGAGATAATCAACAAAAAATTTAATACCGAGAACAATCCATGGTATTGCATTCCATGTAAGCAACGTCAAAGGAACAGCAACGGTTAAACCAAGATACAATAGAAATGTGTTAATCATAAACAGCAATGTCAGCGGGGGATATTCTGTTGTTTGTCCAGCCCACCGCATACGTTGATGGAAAAATTCTTTCCATGTGGATACTGCATGAGTCGTCACAAAAGAATTTGGCGATTGCACAAATCGAGCATCCCATTTTTTTGTCTGCACAATCTTTTGAGCGAGAAGAGAATCGTCGCCCGTATTTAAGTGCGAAAGCGATTCAAATCCACCGATACTTTCGAAGGCAGAACGACGGAACGCCATATTGCTTCCGTTGCATGTGTTCAATGCATTCATCCCAATTCCACCGGCACCAATTGCGGTGTAAGAAATAAAATCCAAATACTGCATACCGCGAAAAAGGGGAGAGATGGTTTTGGAATCTGCATAAACCGTCAGTCCGGTCGTGACGCCGACATTTTCTTCAAAGAATGATACAGTTGATGAGATCCAATTTTCTGAAGTCCAGCAGTCAGCATCGGTCGTTAAAATAAGATCGCTTGTGGAATGTTCAATACCAAGTTTGAGGGCATTAATTTTTGGTGAAATGTTCTTTGGACGCTCTTGAATTGAAATGAGTTTAATTCTCTCAGGATGATGGATCACAAATTCATTTACAACTTTTGCAGTATTGTCGGTTGATTGATCGTCGATGACCACAATTGTGAACAAATTGCTGGGATAGGTTTGTTTGAGCAAGGCCTCAATGCAAAAATGAATATTATTTTCCTCATTGCGAGCAGGGATAATAACGGTGGTCGTATGCTGGTGAAGATTTGTTCCGTTAGAAAGTTTTGTCAATCCTCGATAGTAAAAAAGAATGTATGCTGCATACATGCCTATCAATGGAATGAGAATGAGCGATATCCATGTAAGGAAGCTTTCCATTATTTCAGTTTCACTTTCATAATAAGGATTGCTCCGGCAACACTTGGAATAACAAGATTGGCGATGAACATACACATTGAAGCATTAAACGCCGATGCGGCAGATACGCCGACTTTAGAAAAAAAGAAGACTGCGGCGCTTTCCCGAACGCCAAGATCACCGATGGAAATTGGAAGGACGACTGCTTTCACAAAATAGACTGAAGCTGAACACATCAATGAATTGCCGATTGAAACAGGTTCAAAAGCGATGGAAAAAATAAAATATTGAAAAAAGATTATTGTATACAGCAGTGCCGTCAACAGAAAGAGAGTTTGTCCTTCTCTGTTGTGGAATTTTGTCTCAATGACTTCAATGATGTTGTAAAGGCGATGCTGACGAATTTTTTCGGGAACAAACAGGAGCAATTTTTTAGTGATTTCAGGAAAAAGAAAAATGAAAAGAACTAAAACGATAATGAGAAAGCCAATGACGCCGTATCCAACTTTCCAGTATTCTGACAAATGAAGATAGAAGAAAAGAGAGAGGGCACAAATTCCGCTGACGAGTGTCAATGCCAACAAATAAAGCTTGTCGATGACGCTGAGCCCGACGACGTACGACTTACGAATATTGGGATGGCTCGCAATGCGCCCTGCAAATTCGCCGATTTGTCCGGGAGTAAAAAAGCCAGTAGTAAGGCCGACAAGTAATGAAGTAAATACTTCTCCTGGCGAAATGTCGCTAGAGATTAAATGAAGCACATATCTCCATCGAAGAAAATGCATGCCGATGTTCGCGCCCACCAAAAGAAATCCAATTGTGAGATAAACTTTGTTGGCATTTGATAGGGAAGCGATTAAGGAATGAAAATCGATATAAAAAATTAATCCGATCAGCAACGATGCCGAGATGATGAGTTTCATCAGAAAAGAAACAACAGGATGAAGAAAGAATGCCTTCATGCTGCCGATCCTTTCCAGTCAAATTTTTTTAGATAGCCAAGGGGACCGATGATGATGTTGTACATCATGTATAAAAGTTCATCTGCAAAAAACTTTGGCGTTGAAAATTCTTCGTTGAATAATTCTTTTCCTCGAGCAACAACGATTGCATCGACGTTGAATTTTGTCATCAATAAGATTAATGAAATCAATGGAGAAAAATAAAGTCCGACAAGGATCGAAAAATTGAAGAGGTGAATCGTTCCAAAAATTAGTTTCATTTTTGCTGGGTAATATTTACCTGCAGAAAAATGCCTGGTTCGCTGATTGATAAACTGACGAAATGAAGTCGGAGGTTCAGTGATAACGTAACTTTCGGGCGAGATCGTGTACCGAATTTTCCACCGAGTCTCTTTTTGAACGAGTTGGATGAAGAGATCATCATCTCCGCTGATCGAATGTTTAATCTTTTCAAATCCGCCAACTTCATCAAACACTTTTTTGCGGTAAGCAAAATTTCTTCCGGTACACATGTAAGCACTTCCCAATGCAATCCCCGCCGCTGCACCGAGAGAATTTTTTAATTCTTCATATCGCAAGAATGTTGCTCCCGGCGAATTTGGATTATGAAATTTATTTGGTGAATATCCTGCAACAACTCCCACATCTTCAGTAAATAGTTTGGAAATCTCATTGAGCCAATTTGAAGGAGCGATGCAATCGGCGTCTGTGAATGCAAGAATTTCATTCTTTGCAAATTTTATCGCCTCTTGAAGCGCATTCTTTTTATGCGGCATCTCGGAAGGAATCGAAGTGATGTTTATAAGTTTGACATTTGAATGATGCCGTGAAAATTCTTCAACAATTGCTCCTGTTCTGTCCGTTGAACGATCATTGGCAATAATGATCTCAAATTTTTCTTTGGGATAATTAAGAGCGACAAGAGACTCTATGCAGTGCCGAATATTTTTCTCTTCATTTCGAGCCGCGACGATAATATAAAATGAGTGTTGGCGGTCTGTTACTTGTTGGGGGAGAATCTTTAACCCTTTCCAGACCAGCCAATGGATTGCAACGTAGGAAATAAAGAGGATTATCAAATACCAAAATAGAATCGTTTCAAACATAATGGAAACAAAATACACAAACATTCACTCGCTTTCAATTCTTGCTTCTGCAACAAGCAACTTCTATATTCAACAACCAAATAGTTAAGGGGATTGTATGCGACAATTAGTCATTGGCATCGCCGGCGGAACTGGATCCGGGAAAACATCGGTCACCAACAAAATTCTCGATCGGATTCATCAAACAGAAAATGTTGTAGTTATTCAGCACGATTCGTATTACCGAGACATTTCGGATCATGGCGGAAAGAGTAGCGACCAGATAAATTTCGATCATCCTGATTCTCTTGAAACATCTTTGCTTGTCCACCAGATCAAAGACTTAAAAAGCGGTAAATCGGTAGAGCAGCCGCTCTATAACTTCGCAACGCACTCACGTATGAAAGAGACGCGGGTGCTTCAACCTAAGGATATTATAATAGTAGAAGGGATATTAATTTTTGCATCGGAAGAACTGCGAAATCTTTTTGATGTAAAAATTTTTATCGACACCGACGCCGATGAACGGCTGCTGCGTCGATTGAAACGCGATATTGTTGAACGAGGAAGATCAATTGAATCAGTCATGAACCAATATGTCTCGACCGTGAAGCCAATGCATCTGGAATTTGTAGAGCCGAGCAAGCGGTACGCCGATATTATTGTTCCGCGGGGTAGCGAAAACATTGTTGCCATCGATATGGTAGTTGTAAAGATTGAATCTCTTCTTAAGAATACAATCGGTCAAAAGTAGATTTTCATTGAAAATCCAACCATTTTTTGCTTCTCCAAGCTGACATCATCGGTCATTTTTTTCTTTTTACTTTACGAAAATTCATCTATCTTGATTTGCAAAATTTATTGAAAGTTCACTGTAGAGAATGGCTTACCGAAACACATTAGTCCATACGCAAACCACGTCTAATACGTCTTACCAAAAAACGACTCTGCCAAATGGTATTCGTGTTATCAGCGAAGAAATTCCAACCGTAAAATCGGCTTCCGTTGGAGTTTGGATCAATACGGGATCGTGCAATGAATCGGCTGAGAACAACGGCATCACCCATTTTATAGAACACATGGTGTTTAAAGGAACGGAGAAGCGTTCTGCGCAGCAGATTGCGCGCAGCATAGAATCTGTCGGCGGATTTATGAATGCGTTCACCACCAAAGAGCACACCTGTTATTATGCCCGCGTTCTGGATGAGTATCTTGAAAAAGCTGTCGATGTCCTTGGGGACATGGTTCAACATTCAACGTTCCCTGAAAAAGAAATTGTAAAAGAAAAAACGGTTGTGCTGGAAGAGATCAAGCAATCCGAAGACGATCCCGATGATCAGGTGCATGAATATTTTGAAAAGCATCTCTTTGGAAAGCATCCGCTTGGCATGCAGATTATCGGTACGGCGAAGAATGTTTCATCCTTTACTCGCAGCGAACTGAATAGATATTTAAAAGAGTTTTACTGTTCTGAAAATATTATCGTCACAGCCGCCGGAAACTTCCGACATCAAGATCTTGTAAAACTCGTCGAAAAATCTTTTAGTCAGACCAAAAACATAAAACACACACCTGTCGAATCCGCACTGCCAAAATCAAAAAAGTTCTATAAAGAATTTCCCAAACCGATTCAACAGGCGCATCTTTGTACCGGAACGATTGCCTTCGGTGTGCACAGCAAGCTTCGATATCCGGCAATGGTGATGAACACGGTATTGGGGGACGGCATGAGTTCGCGACTTTTCCAACAGGTTCGCGAGAAGCACGGTCTGGCATACAGCGTCTATTCATTTATGTCATTGATGAACGATATCGGGACATTTGGAATTTATTTGGGGACCGATAAAAAAAATGTGAACAAATCGATTGATCTTGCGTATGCAGAGTTGGAAAAAATGAAATCGAAGCCGTTATCGAAACCGGAATTGCAGCGGGTGAAAGCGCAATTGAAAGGGAATATGCTCCTGTCGCTTGAAAGCACATCCAACAGAATGATGCGGCTTGGCAGCGGCGAATTATATTTCGGGAAATATACAGCGCTTGATGAGATTGTCAAAAATATCGATGCTGTGACGGCAGAAGATATTCAAGGAGTTTCGCGTCAGTTATTTAACGTAGAAAATTTTACTACCGTTATTCTATCACCAAACAATAAAGAATATTCAAACAATTAATTTCCATAACACTTATTCAGCGAGATGATACTATGATTATCGGAATTCCAAAAGAGATCAAAACAAATGAGAATCGAGTCGGACTTGTCCCGGTTGGCGTAGAAACACTGCGCCAATTTGGTCATACGGTCATCGTCGAAACCAAAGCAGGAGTTGGCAGCGGATTTGATGATGCGGCATACAGCGAAGCGGGAGCGAAGATCGTAAAAAATGCGAAAGAAGTTTTCCACAAAGCGGATATGATTATTAAGGTGAAAGAACCTATCAAACAGGAATATCATTTTATTCGCCGCGACCAGGTGCTCTTCACATACTTCCATTTTGCCGCAAGCAAAGAATTGACCCACGCCATGATGAAAGCGCAGGCGGTCTGCATTGCGTATGAAACAGTTCAGCGCGAAGATAATTCGCTGCCGCTGCTTATTCCGATGAGCGAAGTTGCCGGACGTATGGCTCCGCAGGAAGGTGCAAAATATTTAGAGCGCACCATGGGCGGACGCGGAATTTTGCTCGGCGGTGTTCCCGGTGTTGAACCGGCGAACGTTGTCGTGATCGGCGGCGGAATTGTCGGGACGAACGCGGCAAAAATTGCGGCAGGCTTTGGCGCTAAAGTTACCATTATGGACAACAATCTGTATCGCTTGCGCCAGCTTGAAGATATTATGCCGAAAAATGTTATTACCATGATGAGCAATCCGTACAATATTCGCAAAGTAATTCAAACGGCTGACTTGGTGATTGGCGCCGTACTGATTCCGGGAGCAAAAGCACCGAAGCTGATTAGAAAAGAAATGTTGAAGACGATGAAACCGGGGTCGGTAATTGTTGACGTAGCTGTGGATCAGGGCGGCTGTATTGAAACCTGTAAACCAACGACACACGAAAATCCGACATTCGTGATTGACAATGTGATTCACTATTGTGTTGCGAATATGCCGGGAGCTGTTCCATTCACATCCACGATTGCTTTGACCAACGCAACACTTCCATATGCGGTTGAGATTGCCAATAAGGGATGGGAAAAAGCAGTTCAGACAAACAAAGAAATCAAACATGGCTTGAACATGGTTGACGGGCTTATCACATACAAGGGTGTTGCCGATGCGTTCCACATGAAGTACACACCGGTTGATACGATCTTGAGATAAGAAATAATTTAGTGAAGAGATGCCGATGACCTTCATCGGCATCTCTGTTTTAAACCCCTTCTTCAATTTTCCTCTTTTAATCTTGCACTTTTTTTTTTACATTACACCACTTAATTTATCCTGATGAAGTAAAGCGTTCGTTTAAATCAGAGAGAATACTGATTTCAAAAATCTAACGTGACGAAGATATGCCCAATGTAAAAGTGACCCTCGACGGGATTCAATACGAAGTTGACAATAAAAAGACAATCATTGAAGCGGCGCGGGAAAATGGAGTTAGCATCCCGCATTTTTGCTATCACGAAAAACTTTCGGTCTCCGGAAACTGCCGCATGTGTTTGGTGGAAGTGGAAAAGATGCCGAAGCTTGCCATTGCGTGCATGACGCAGGTTGCCGATGGCATGGTGGTGCACACTCGCAATGAACGCGTGATCAACGCCCGCGAAGCTGTTATGGAATTTATTCTCATCAATCATCCGCTCGATTGTCCCATCTGTGATGAAGCCGGTGAATGCAAACTTCAAGATTATTCTTACAAGTATAGCACTGGGTTCAGCCGTTTCGTCGAAGACAAAGTTCACAAGCCGAAACGTGTTGAGATCGGTCCACGCGTTATGCTGGATACAGAGCGATGCATTATGTGTTCGCGGTGCATACGCTTCTGCGATGAAATTGCCGGCGTGCATCAATTGGAATTCACTCAGCGCGGCGATAGAACCGAATTGACAACATTCCCCGGCGAGAAGTTAGACAATCCGTACTCCATGAATGTCGTTGACATTTGTCCCGTGGGTGCGTTGACCAATAAAGATTTCCGTTTCAAATCCCGCGTGTGGGAAATGTCGTTCACTGAAAGTGTCTGCACGGGTTGTGCCCGCGGATGCAACATCGAGATCGGTGTTCGCAATAACGAAATTCTCCGACTCAACCCCAGAAAAAATGATGATGTCAACAGCGTGTGGATGTGCGACCACGGACGAATGGATACATGGAAAAATGTCAACGCCGACACCCGCATTAAATCTCCGAAGATCAGAAAAGACGGCGTGTTGGTTGAAGTAGGGTGGGACGAAGCAATTGCAAAAGTTGCTTCTGAATTGAAGTCATTCAATCGTTCTGAAATTGCAGTGCTTGGTTCTGCCATGGCATCGAACGAAGATAATTACATCTTCGCAAAATTTGCAAAAGAAGTTCTCGGCACACGCAATATTGATTTCGCACGGCACCACGTTGGCGCTGATGACAATGTTTTGATTCGAGCCGACAAAACTCCGAACGCTTCCGGTGCAGAAGAAGTCGGTGTCGCACCGCACGATGGCGGCATGAGTTTCGAACAAATTATTTCCGCCATCAAAGCGGGAAAAATTAAAGCGCTCTATTCTCTTGAAGATGATCTCGCAACGATTCCCGGTGTGGCAGAAGCACTTGACCAACTTGAATTTTTTGCCGTTCATGCAACCAATCACTGTAAGACTACAGAACATGCCGATGTTATTCTTGCCGCATCTACCTATGCAGAGAAAAACGGAACATGGACAAACTTCCAGCATCGCGTTCAGAGAATTCGCCCTGCAGTAACGACGCTTGAACAAGATCGAGCACTCGACAATTTTAAGATGAGCCGATGGGATAAATTTGCAGCGCACAATGATAAGTGGGGAAAAGGGCCGCGCCGCGATTCACGCCCATCCTGGAAAATTGTTGCCAGCGTTGCAGGCGCTTTAGGGGCAAAATTTAAATACAACAATGCGGATGATGTCTTCAACGAAATTTGCCAGAAGGTAGAAAGTTTTAAAGGCCTTTCGTATTTGAAAGTTGGAATGAAGGGCGCAGTGCTTAAAAAACAAACGGTTGTCGCTTAATTAAAGAATCAAATCTATGGATGCAACTGCAATCGCAATAGAAGCAATAATTAAAATTCTGTTAGTCGTCTTCATTATTCTTACAGTCGTTGCGTATTTAGTATTGAC
>JAQUOA010000193.1 GCA_028749215.1 Bacteroidota bacterium | reverse complement strand
ATACAAAAGATTGTAGCTCAAGAACCTGAAGATACGGTTGAAGAAGAACCAATGATTCCGCCGAAGAAAATTAATTCGTCGCTAACAGAACCGCCGTTGGAAATAAAAGAAGGTGTGAAAGAAAAAGAAGCCGATTTGGAAGAACGCGAAGTTGAGGATGAAGAAATTGATTATGACTTCCCGTCGGTGGATTTGCTGGATGCCAAGAAGTATGAAGAAAAAATTAGCGATGACGAGTTGAAGGCAAATGCGGCATTGCTCCAAGCAAAGCTTGCCGATTTTGATGTCGAAATTTCAAACGTCAGCGTTACGCCGGGTCCCGTGGTGACACTGTATGAACTTGTTCCTGCAACGGGAGTGAAAGTGTCAAAAATTACTTCGCTTTCCAACGATCTTGCATTGGCAATGCAGGCGAAAGGAATTCGGATTGAAGCTCCCATTCCCGGCAAAGGAACCGTTGGTGTCGAAATCCCTAATCATAAATCATCTATCGTTACAATTCGCAGCATTTTAAATTCCGAAAAATTTCGCGACAGTAAATCAGCTCTTCCTCTCGCCATGGGGAAGACGATTACCGGGGAAATTTTTATTGACGATCTTGCCAAAATGCCGCACGTTTTAATTGCGGGTGCAACCGGAATGGGAAAGAGCGTCGGTATCAACACAATCATTGCCAGCTTGTTGTACCGCCTTCATCCGTCAGAAGTAAAATTCATTCTTGTTGATCCGAAAAAAATTGAACTTAGCCTGTACCTAAAATTGCAAAATCATTTTCTTGCTGTGTCGCCGGATATCGACGAAAAAATTGTTACTCAGCCGAATAATGCAGTTCTTGTTCTTAAATCCTGCGTGATAGAAATGGAACGGCGCTATGACTTGCTTGCGTCTGCCGGAGTTCGTCACATAACGGATTACAATCAGCGATTTAAAGATGGCCGATTGAAAGACAAAGATACCGAAACAATGAAACATCGTTTCTTGCCGTATATCATTGTCATTATAGATGAACTTGCAGATCTGATGCTGACAACGGCAAAAGAGGTGGAAGAATCAATTGCTCGAATTGCACAGCTTGCACGTGCCGTTGGAATTCACCTTGTGCTGGCTACTCAGCGTCCGTCGGTCGATGTCATCACCGGCGTGATTAAAGCCAATTTTCCTTCGCGTATTTCGTATGCTGTTTCATCCAAAATTGATTCTCGAACAATTCTCGATGCCAGCGGCGCCGAGCAGTTAATTGGGCGCGGCGACATGCTCTATTTATCGTCAAGCAGCCCGAAACCTATCCGGATTCAGAATGCATATATCTCTTCCGAAGAAATAGAAGCAATTGTCGATCACATTGACCGGCAAAAAGGGTACAGCAGAATGTACGAACTTCCATCGGCGCTCGAAAAAAAGAAAAACGGTCTTGGCGGAAATGGCGGAGAACGCGACGACTTATTTGATGAAGCGGCTCACATCATTGTGAGGCATCAGCAAGGTTCCGTCTCGTTATTGCAGCGTCGTTTAAGTGTTGGCTATTCTCGCGCAGCACGTTTGGTCGATCAGCTTGAAGAAGCGGGCATCGTCGGCCCGTTTGATGGTAGCAAAGCTCGGGAAGTGCGGATTGAAACCGAAGAACAACTCGAAATTCTTCTTAAAAATTTAGATTAGGGAAACCACGTGCCCCGCCGAATTGTCTCTTACCCAATGAAATATCTGAAAAATTATTTGTTTCTTCTCTTCATCTTCTGCACCACAGAGGCACAGACGAAATATTCTGCCGCCGAAGTCGTTGAAAAGGTTCAACAAAAATATGCGCAGATGAATGATGCCTCCGCTTCGTTCACCAAAAAAACGTCACTGCGGTATGGAAAGAATGTGCAGGTGCAAAGCGGCACAGTGAAAATAAAAAAAGGGAATAAGTACCGCATTGCCCTGCCGCAGCAGTTACTGGTAACTGACGGGAAAACCGTCTGGCTGTATTCTTCGGAGAACAACCAAGTCCTGATCGATGTTTTTAAAGAACAAAAACAAAATTTTTCTCCTGATAAATTCTTAACAGGATTCCCCAAAGATTTCACTCCCAAAAAAATAGAAGAGAATGGAGATACAATCATTGTCCGGCTTATTCCGTCAGCCGAAAATTCACCGACGGCATTTATTACGTCGTTAACAATGTGGATACAACCGGAAAAATGGCTGGTGAAGAAGATTGAATATACAGATCGAAATCATTCGAATGTCACCATCACTCTTTCTGACGTTGTCTTTAATCAAGGGATAAAAGATTCGGAATTTCATTTTGAATCATCGGCCGAAATACGGATTATCGATATGCGAAAGTTGAAATGAAAAATTTTACTAAAAATAGTCTTCAAGTTCTCTTCAGCATAGGACTGGCGGCGCTCTTTTTATACCTCGCTTTTCAAGGGAAAGATATTGGTGGAATTATTTCTTCCCTCACCGACGTGCATTGGAGTTGGTTCGTTATGTTGTTTGTGGGAAGCATTATCAGTCACATTATTCGTGCATGGCGGTGGCAGTACCTCCTTACTCCGGTGAAACCAAATGTGTCCCTGCGAAACGCTTTTTCCGCGGTGATGATCGGTTATCTCGTGAACAATGGTGTACCGCGCCTTGGAGAATTTATCCGTCCGTACGCGCTCGGAAAACTGGAGGGTGTATCCAAAAGTGCGGCGTTAGGAACCATTGTATTGGAACGCATTCTGGATCTTGTCACTTTTGCCTTGATCGTATTAACGGTACTGTTTGCATACTCAGAAACATTTGCAACATGGTTCCCTGCAATGGCTAATTTAGAATGGCTCTTTTTTGTCGGGGCTGTTGCCATGACGGCAATTTTTGCAGCGATTATTATTAAGGCAGAATTTTTTTTTACAATGTTTAAGTGGGTTGCAAGATTTCTGCCGAAAAAAATTCGTGAACAAAGCGAGCGCATTTTTGAATCGTTCATTTCCGGATTCCAGGCAGCAAAAAATCCGAAAAATCTTTTTATGATCGGACTGACAAGCATTCTAATCTGGTTTTGTTACATTGCACTGCTCTACATTCCTTTTTACATTTACAATTTTCCGGCAGAGTATGGGCTTGATTTCGGCTCTGCAACCGTGCTGCAAGTCGCTTCGGGATTGGCGTTTGCTATGCCCACACCCAGCGGTATTGGAAGTTATCAGGCATTCACATCGTTTACGTTAACGCAGCTGTACCACGTCAATTCTATTCATGCGTTAAGTTATGCGGTGTATACGTGGACGGTTGGATTTATTGCAACAACAGTGGTTGGTCTTTATTATTTCTTCAAAGATAAAATTCATGTTGCCGAGATTATGGAAACCAGTGTGACTGTCAAGGAATAAAGAACGATCCATGAAAGCAATAAAACGATTTGTATTGGTATTTCTTTTTTCCACACTTCTCTTTTCGCAAGAAAAGAATTCACGGTCGGTTTTTGTTGAGAGAAAAAATTCATTTGGAATTTTTGCGGGAATGGGTGTGGATCTTGTTGCAGCTGGGGATGTCGTTGACTATGTTAATTCTCTCACATCATATGACCAACGGGTCGGTAACTTTTCGACGGCGGTAGACTTTTTTGGCGGAGTAGAAATTCCTGTGAACGACGAATGGGGAATTAAAATTGAACACTCCTACCTCTTTAAATCATATTCGGTTCTTGGCAATTCCGGCGGAACGTACGATTTCTTCTATGCGGTGAACGCTCCATCGGTGCTTGTGCAAAGAGTCATCAGCGGTACTGGATATTTTGTAAAATTCGGAGCCGGAGGCGGATATCATTTTGGAAGCGCATCGCAGACAGTTTCAACCTTTGGTGCGACTACAACGTATGTTGCGCAAGGGGTTGGAATAAAAGCTGAGCTTGTGGGCCAAACAGCATTCGATGAAAATTTTTACGGATACATCGGCGGCACAATAGGTTGGGAATTTGTGGGGAAATTAAAAGATGACAAAGGTGCAGCGTTAGTTCATCCCGGTACGGCGACATCAGTATCTCTTAACTATTTTAATTCCGGTATTCGTTTTGGTGTCATGTATTATCTCTAACGGAAAAAATTTTCAAACACTTTCTCGCTGAGCCATGAAAAAACTTTCATTACTTTTGTGTGTCATTGTATTTGCGGTATCAATTTTTCAATGTACACCGTACAAAATTCAAAACGATCAAAGGAAAAAACCCGTGACACCATCTGAGCAAAAACCCAAAAAGGGAGATGTCATTATTGAAACCACACTCGGCAGTATCACCATTGCCTTGAATGACTCTGCCGCGCCAAAACATTCCGCCAACTTCCGTAAGCTTGCTAAGGAAGGGTACTACGACAGCACCACGTTTCACCGCGTCATTCCCGGATTTATGATTCAAGGGGGCGATCCGAATTCTAAAAATGAAGACCGAAGTACGCACGGCATAGGCGGTCCATCGTATAAAATTGATGCTGAAATCGGCCTTACACACGACCGCGGAGTAATTGCCGCAGCCCGTCAGGGAGATCCCGTAAATCCAAAACGTCAATCGAGCGGAAGCCAATTTTACATCACCGTTGCCGACGCAAAATTTTTGGATGGTCAATATTCTGTTTTCGGGAAAGTGATTGAAGGAATGGATGTTGCCGATAAAATTGTTGCTGTGCCGCGGGACCAACGTGACAATCCTCTTGAAAAAGTGATGATCAAAAAAGTTACCGTCATTGAGTAATGGCAAAATCATCCAAAGAAAAATTTGATATGAGCGGCTTTCTTTCTTCAGTCAAGAAGAAAGAATTTTCCCCAATCTATTTTTTTTATGGAGAGGAAACATTTTTCATCGAAGAATGCGTTGATGCTGTTCTCGATGCCGCAGTCGATTCCTCGATGAAGGAATTTAATTTGGATATTCTGCAAGGCGGCGACATCGACGGCAAGAAATTGATTTCGATTGCAACTGCTTATCCGATGATGGCAGAGCGGCGCGTTGTCGTGGTAAAAGATTTTGAACGTGTCGTAAAAAAAGATGTTGAGGATATATTGGCGTACTACGTTGAACATCCCTCACCCACCACAATTCTTATTCTGGTTGCGAATGCTCCTGATTTGAGAAAAAAGCCCTATCCATCGATTAAAAAACATGCGGTGTGCGGTGAAATGAATGCATTGTGGGACAATGAAATGCTGGCGTGGATTGAATCGCGGCTGAAAAAAACAAAGCGGTCGTTTGAACCTCACGTTGTTGAACTGCTCCATTCCTACATTGGTAATTCTCTGCGTGAGGCTGTCAATGAGATTGAGAAGCTGATGATTGCGGTCGATGAAAAATCAATGATCACCGCAAAAGATGTTGAACGGGTTGTTGGTGTCTCCAAAGAGTTCACGGTATTTGAGTTGGCAAATAAAGTGGGGGAAAAAAATATTCAACGCGCGGTTGAAATTGCTGAACGATTGCTTAATTCCGGCGAATC
>JAQUOA010000192.1 GCA_028749215.1 Bacteroidota bacterium | reverse complement strand
GGGATTTTCAAGGTAAACCAATTCTCACCCCTCATTACCAGCGCCTCGCATGGATTCGCGGAACGTACCCTACATTTACCACACAAGTTTTTGATCGCATCGCAACCGGTAATGGCAACGTTTATGGAGTGGTGAGAAAATATGAAAATGAAAATGGTATATCCCTTTCTAACTTCGGAAGTACAGCGGCTGCTGTTACACTTTCTTTAACGAATACGGGAAATGTATTGTTTACTAATCTTGTGAATGGAAAACCATATTTTGCAAGCGACGTGTATAATGATACGACTTACCAAATTGCATTCTACGGCGGGACAGCAAATTTATCGTTGACCATTCCCGCGTATGGATCTGCGGTTTTGATTGTTTCCGATTCAGCAAAGAAACTTGTAGTTCCAACTCTTCTGGGCGTGAACGCGAATAATGAAAAAACATTGCCCGAACGTTTTTCGCTTTCCCAAAACTATCCCAATCCATTCAATCCGTCAACGACAATTAATTACCAGCTGCCGGTGAACAGCAATGTTTCGTTGAAAGTGTATGACATTCTTGGGAAAGAAGTCATTACTCTTGTTCATCAAGAACAACGGGCTGGGACGTATTCAGTAAAGTTTGCAGGAGAAAAACTCTCTACCGGAATTTATTTTTACCGGTTGCAGGCAGGAAGTTTTGTTCAGATTAAAAAGATGTTGTTAATGAAATAGGACGTTGATCGATTTGCTTTCGACCGGAGGTCAACATGAAAAAGTTATTTTTCCATTTACTATTGTCATTTTCTTTTGTAAGCACTTGTATTAGTTTCGCGCAAGCGCAAGTAAACGTTACATTTGTACTTAATACGGCAACAATTTCTGATACTGTCAGAAATACTTCTACTGTAACTGTATCAGGAAGTAATGCCGAACTTACAAATTGGGGTGCTGGCATTGCAATGAACAATATTGGTGGCGATTATTGGTCAAAAAAAATTTCATTTAATTCCGGAGATACTCTTGTATTTGAATTTCGTGCGAATGGCGGATGGGAATATACTATAAATAACCCCTACGGTATTGACAGCCTTGCATACGGCGGTCGTGTTTTTATTGTTGGTAAACAAGATACTGTTTTGCCTCTTCAGTTTTATAATAGTTCTGGAATTACTCAGGCACAATATTGGAGACCATATCCTGAACCAGGGAACGATACGTTGACTGTTTGGGTGCGCGTGAATATGGAAGGCGTTATGCAGAATTATACGTTTGGATGGACGAGTGCAGATACAGATTCTGTGGCCATTGTCGGAGACAGTTTGAATGGCGCTGCCTCGGATCTCGATTGGAAAATATCCCACTATCTGAAGAAAGAACGTAACCATTATTTTTTCTCGGGGCCAATTCACTTTGCCAAAAGTAAAATAAATTTCGGTGACTCGATTACCTATCACTTCCGTCTCGGCAACCTTGATAGAAGAAGTGAATTGCAGGGAAAGCTAAATAGGAAATTTCAAATCCCTTTAAATAAAATTGATACGACACTTGCCTATGTGTATTTCGATAACGTAGAGGGAGGTAGATGTCGATGCGGAAGTGACACATGTATTGTTACTTTTCGTGTAAATATGAAAAGAGCAATCGATGATTTCGGATTTAGTCAAGGTGATACGATTGTCGTACAGACAGGATTTTTTAAAACTGCCGCTGAAGTAGGAAGACAAAAACAAATAAACCACATTGTTGGAACACTTTATCAAGTAACTGATACCGTAATGGCAGCGGTTGGGAAAACTCTTGATTATCAATATTATCTTCTAAAAAATGGCTCTTTGGCTCGTGAGATGTATTTAAATACCAACTATTTTGGAACAAATAACGCCGAAGCTATAGTAAGACAAACTTATGTAACGTCAAAAAAATTTACTGTACTTGATACTTCGTATAGCGTGATAGTTCCTCATTACCAGCCGACATTTCCTGGTCAGGTCCCTTTAAAGTCGCCAGTTACAGTAAAGTGGGTTGTAGATATGCACCCGGCATACGCGTGTATAAGAGATGGTGCAACATTACGCGACGTACAAGGAAAAGTAAATGTCAGTGTCGGTGATAGTATAAAATCGTGGGGGGTTGCTATGAATGGTCCAGCGACAAATTTGCCAAAGGTTTATCCGATAGGTGATTGGGCAGATTGGGACAAAAGCTTAGTGGCTGATACAAGTAAAAGAAAAATGTGGGACGATGGCACACATGGTGATTTGAAAGCAAATGATTCTTTATATACTGTTGAATATACGTATCCTATAGGATCAATTAACGGCAAAATATTTCGATTCAGTATTGGCGGCGGGAATAATGAGAATGGTGAAGGGAAAGAATACGATTACAACCATGTTAAAAATTTTCCAGATGCAAATCCAACAATTACCATTTATTCACAATGGGGAACTATAAATCCCCTTTATTATTCTTTTGGAAATTGGATTGTTGATACAATTCTTGACGTACGAAAATTCAATGATGGATTTCCAACAAATGTTCTGTTAACCCAAAATTACCCCAATCCGTTCAATCCTTCAACGACAATTAATTATCAGTTGCCGGTAAATGGATTTGTGACGTTAAAAATTTACGATGTGCTTGGCCGTGAAATTGCAACGTTAGTAAACGAACAGATTTCCCCAGGTAATCACAGTGCAGTATGGAATGCATCATCATTTTCCAGCGGTGTTTACTTCTACCGATTGACCGCCGGTAATTATACCAACATAAAACGGATGATTCTGGTAAAATGATGAGATCGGTGATTCCACAAACTTGGAGAAATATATTATTTTTTCTTTTTGTATCTTTGCTATTATTTGTTGAAGCAGTCTCTCAGCAGAATGATTCGACTGTTATTCAAAGTAATAAAACATCTTCCGAAAATGTTATGAGCGATCAATATCCAAAATCAGGCGGTACGTTATATCTTAATCTTATTTGGCACCAGCATCAGCCGTTGTATCTTGATCCTGCCTCCGATCAACTGCAAGGCCCGTGGGTGCGAACACATGCCACAAAAGATTACTATGACATGGCTTCCATCTTGGAAGAGTATCCGAACGTTCATTACAACGTCAACCTCACGTCGTCGATGCTCTTTCAACTTGAAAAGTATTACGTGGAACGGTTAAAGCCGTTTGTCGATACCAAGAAAAATTATGTTGACGCAAAAAAATTCTTTGCGGCATGGAAAGGGAAGACCGATCCCTGGATTGATTTGGCTTTAAAGCCGACGAAAGATTTTAACAGCGCCGATTTGGATTTTCTTCTCTACAATACATGGAATGCATTCGGCATTAGCGATGTGCAGATATCACGGTTTCCTGCCTATGCAAAGTTGAAAGAACGAAACGCGAAGAAAGAAAAGTTTACCGAACAGGAACTGCGCGAAATAAAATTCTGGTTCTACCTTGCTCACTTCGATCCCGATTTTCTTGAAAAGAAAGTATGGCTTGCCGACAGCACGATCATTGACCTGACTGATCTTGTGACAAAGCATGCCGACGGCACATATCATTTGATAAAAGAAATTTCAGAGAAAGAGTGTAATCGCATTATTGCAGAGATGTACAAAGTCTGTTCCAACATTGTGCCGATTCACAAGAAACTGATGTACAATCACAAGTCGCATCAGGGGCAGATAGAAGTTGCCACCACACCGTTTTACCATCCCATTCTTCCTTTAATTTTCGATTCTGATATTGCCCGCATCTGCCAGCCGAACGATTCAATGCCAAACCGATTTCATTATCCTCACGATGCCGATGTGCAGGTTGCGATGGCAATTGAGTATTACAAAAAAACTTTCGGTCAGGCACCGCTCGGCATGTGGCCAGGTGAAGGGTCTGTTGCGCATGAGGTTGTTCCGATCTTCAAGCGAAATGGAATTCAATGGATTGCCACCGATGAAAAAATTCTAGCACGGTCCAAGCCGCCACATCAAATGAAGTACTATCCATACGAAGTTGATACCATGGATGTTGCCGTTGTCTTTCGTGAAACGGAACTCTCCGATAAAATCGGTTTTGCCTATAAAACTTTTGAAGGTGAACAAGCGGCAGATGATTTTATTAAAAGCATCCTTCGTTACTCTCCTAAGGAAGGGGATCCCGATCGATTGTTGACGATCATTCTCGACGGAGAGAATGCTTGGGAGTGGTATCAAAAGGATAATGATGCAAAAGAATTTTTACACGGATTGTACCGAAAATTATCAAAGCTGTTCAAGTCGAAACAAGTGGTAACAGTAACAACGTCGGAGTACATTCACGGAAATCCGAAACGCGGTGTTGTATCCCATCCGATTGAAGCGATGAGGAAATTAGATTGGCTCTATCCCGGTTCGTGGATCAATGCAAACTATGATACATGGATCGGCGAAGATGAAGAAAATCGCGCATGGAATTATTTATTGGTTGCCCGCCAAGACCTTGAAAAATCCGGATTGAAACAGCCGAAAGCGACAGATGGTGAGCCGAAGGCCAATACAAAAAATTGGTATGCTCACAAAGCGTGGGAAGCAATGTATGCGGCGGAAGGTTCCGATTGGTTCTGGTGGTACGGAACAGATCAAAATGCACCTTCCGGAGATAAGCCGTTCGATATTGCCTTCATCACCCATTTAAAAAATATTTATTCATTTGGTGCAAAAGCAGGCGGTAAATTCCCGAAGAGGGATTTCCAGCCAATCATTTCGGAACACGAACAAATAGGAACGAAATTAGCTGGGGGCACGATGGCGCAAAGCAAAAAGGATTCGGTGACTGTTGTTTTCAAATGCGATGCGCGAAATATTTTTGTGCGGAGAGGCGTATACATCACCGGAAGTCATGAACTTCTTGGCAACTGGACCCCCAACACAATTCGTATGTACGATGATAAAACCGAAGGCGATGAAGTTGCCAATGACCAAATTTATACATTAGTGCTTCAGCTTCCGACGGGAATTACTTTGGAGTATAAATATACAAACAGCGGCCCTCATGGAGTGTGGGAGGGAGATGAGATCCCCGGCAAGAACAGAAAACTTATTATTGATGGAACTCAGCCGCGTATTGAAGTGAACGATATTTTCGGGAAAAATTAATAGAAAGAAACCTATGCTCGACATCCAAAAAAAACTTACCAATTCTTTTTACGCTCTCATTAGTTTGCCCGCAACGGCAATGGGGTTTGCACTCTCTATTCAAATTTCTGCGTTGAGCTGGCTTCTTACTACAAAGTATAATCTTAAAATTGATGAAGTCGGATTTGTGTGGGCGGCAGGTCCGCTTGCCGGTATTTTTGGACAGGTGATCATCGGGTTGATCAGCGACAAGGTGTGGTTTTGGGGAGGGCGTCGTCGCCCTTTTGTTTTAATTGGGGGTGTGCTTGCTGCCGGAATGTTGCTGGCGTTACCAAATATTGATGTTATAACGGCGAAGATGGGAATCGGAAGTCTGCTTGCCGTGGCAATTGTC
>JAQUOA010000191.1 GCA_028749215.1 Bacteroidota bacterium | reverse complement strand
ATATCAATCCATATAAGGGAATTGACGTTACCGGAAAAATTATGGTTGTCCTCGGCGGCTATCCGCAGGGTGTATCGTTCCAAGATTTTTCGGGAAAGAGGGGAGTTGATTTTGATACACCGACAAACTACGCGGAAAAACACGGCGCGATGGCAATTTTGTACATTCCTTCAATTATGATGATGACGCAATGGGATAAAAATAAAATAAGGTTTGTTGAAGACGGTGGCCTGAAGGTTGTTAAATTTATTCCTCATGATCGGCAAGTTCCATACATTTATTTGTCGGGGGATGCGATTGCGTCGTTATTTCAGAGAGAAAAAATTGGCGTATTAACAATGAACGTTCGCAGTTCTGCAGATTCGGTTGCTCCGTTTCTATTTTCATTAACGAAAAAAGTTTCTGTGAATATTAGTGTGACTAATGATACGGAAACGACACAAAATATTGTTGCCTCGTTGAAAGGAAGTGATGCTGCAGTGAAAGATGAATTTGTTGCTTTTGGTGCGCATTACGATCATCTTGGAACTGGTACACCAGTGAATGGCGATTCTATCTATAATGGTGCCGACGATGATGGATCGGGTACGGCAGCGTTGCTTTCGATAGCAGAAACGTTCGCTCATGGTTCTCGTCCAAAACGCTCGCTATTATTTGTCTGGCATTGTGCTGAAGAAAAAGGTTTATGGGGTTCACGATATTTTACGGATAATCCGACAATCCCATTGAACAAAATTGTTACGCAACTTAATATCGATATGATTGGAAGGAGCAAACCCGATACCGGGGCTGCGTCGCACGACGAAATGCTTACGGGACGGCATGAGGTGTTTGTCATTGGCTCAAAGATGATGAGCACTGATCTGGGAAAATTAAATGAGGATATTAATGCATCATTTCTCAAACTTTCATTGAATTATAAATTTGACGATCCCAAAGATCCATTAAGACTTTTCTTCCGAAGCGATCACTATAATTACGCGAAGCATGAGATACCGATTATTTTTTATTTTGATGGATTGCATGAAGACTACCACAAAGTCAGCGATGAAGTCGGGAAAATTGATTTTGAAAAATACTTGAACGTAACAAAAACAATTTTTGCGACAGGATGGACATTGGCAAATCTTCCGAAACGTCCGGCTGTTGATAAAAAAGTAGAACCAATATTTGAGAACTAATGGTCATGTTCAATTTACCGCTTATTCTTTTATTTCTTTCGCTGCCGCTAACGGAACAGGGCGGGGACAGTTCAGCACAATCACTGATTCAGCAGGAATTAAATTTTTCCGATACGGCGGTTTCCAAAGGAATGAAGGAAGCTTTTCTTACGTTCCTGGATGATGAAAGTATCATTTTCCGCCCTTTGGCTATTAACGGGAAAAAATCATGGTCGGCTCGTCCCGCGCCCAAAGGAATTCTTTCATGGCATCCGACAGTTGTTGAGCTTTCACGGAGCGGAGATTTTGGATATACAACCGGACCTTGGGAATTTCGAAAAGAAAAATTGTCTGATGAGCCGGTCGCGTATGGTCATTTTTTCTCCGTGTGGAAGCATGAGAGCGGAACACCGTGGAAGGTAATTTTAGATCTAGGCAATTCATATCATAAGGAAGATTTTAAAAAAGAAGAGGTGCAAATTATCAAACCAGGTAGCGCGAATAGACCGATTATTTTAAATGCCGATTCGTCGGAAAATCAATTGCGAATAACGGAAGATCTTTACATTCACGCTTGTCAAAATGGGAATCAGACAGTGGGATCGGATAAATTCTTTGCAGATAATGTGCGAGTGTATCGTGAAAACCATTTTCCAATGAGCGGCAAATTAGAGTCTATTGATTTTCTTAAAAAAGAAACTTGCTTTCAATATGTATCAGTAACTGGTGCTCATGTTTCTACCGCAGGTGATCTGGGCTTTGTATATGGTATTGCCGTATCGACAAGTAAAGACACTAGCAACTTTGTCCGCGTCTGGCGAAAAGAACAAGAATGGAAAATTGCCATCGATATTTTATCACCCACAAAGTAATTTGTTTGTAGAATTCGAAAGAATTATCCCGCCATCTTTTATTGCGTACGCAGTCTTCAAGGTTTTCTTTTTAATCAATATTGAATCTATTTCAAACGGTTTTATTCACAATTTCTTTCATTATCGTCGGGACGATGATATTGTGAAATGGTTTCACAAAAAGAAAATACAGTTTACCGAGCCGGTTGTTCATTAAAACCGTGGTCGAAAGTATGAAAGTATTTGTTTTTGTCAGTTCATCATTGCAAAGAAAAAAAGAAAGTCGAAAATTCAAATGTTTATCGTCTTCGCCGAGCAAAACTTCGTCGGCTGTCTTGTCAAGCACTTTGAACAATCCTAATCCATTTCCTTTTTCGACTTTGATGTTTTTTCTCAGCGCGTCGAGATCGTCCGTACCGGGTGCTTTCAACCCAAAAACCTTGGCGATACTGTTCCTCAGGTAAAATAGCGTGACCACCCACTTTGGACCGGAATCAAAAAATGCAAAGACCAAATCATCAGTGGTGATCTGTTTATTAGTACCAAACTTACAAACGTACGCATCTGCATAGTCAAAGCGGGGAAAAGATTTTTCAATCAGAGAATTTATCGGCAGTGCTGTTTTCGTTATCCTCAATTGAATCTTCTTCATTAATTGATTTTCAATTTTTTCAACATTTCCAATCCTACTGATGTTTTTGTGATAGACGCAGGAATGATAATGAACTCTCCACCGGTTTGTCTGTTTACTATGCGAGCCATACAAGGATATCGTTCGCCATTGTCAGGGATCAGCAACTTGCGTTGCGTTGTTGTGAATGCCAGCGGCTGAAAATAGAAAGGCTTGGCAACAGCGAAATCTGTGAATGCTTCATGCACATCAACATTCAACGGACCAACATCTGAAAGCAATCCGTTAAACTCCACACCTTTGCCGTCAATCTTAAATCCGAAAGCACCGCGGGATGTTTCCCATGAATTGAAAAAATCTCCTTTTCCCCAGGAAATAGTTCCGAATCTTGTCGGCTCATCAACGGTCATATTATTTTGCGGATTGATGGATCTCCATGCAAATTGATCTGTTTCGATGCCAAGCTTTGCTGAATCGGCATACATACCGCCGCCCCCTCCGCCATCAAAAACTTGAATTGCAATGACGTTATCGCCACCAAAATTCAAAGAAGCATAGGCCGTATCGCCGGGTTTCATAAAATAACGGCGAACAGATTGCCATCCGCCCTGTGTGCCGATAAGTGCCCCATTAACAAAAGTCCAGTCTTCATCATCAATTCTTCCGAGGATGAACGACAATGTTCTTCCGCGTGATTCAACGGGAAGTTGAAAGTGCGCTCTATACCAGCCCCATCCATCATATTGTTTGCCAAGATGGTCTTCCCACAATTGCGGCACTTTTATTTCTTCCCATCCGGAATCAGAAATTTCCTTTTTGAACCAACCGTTCACCATGCCGTGCTCGTTTTCACGTTTTACGTTAACGCCGTCGTTTGATGGTTGAAGTTTCCATCCGGAGATCGTTTTATAATTCACGCCGCCGCGATGTTCGTACCAGTCTATCACTCCGCCGGTTTCTCCCATTGCGCCGCGCTCCTGCATTGTTGCTCCGTAGAAAACAATGGCGCCTCCACGGTCAAGAAAACGAGCGAGTGCAGGCTGCACATCAATTCCATTTTGAGTTTTTCTCGGTAAAGAATTTCCCGCGATGATGAGCGCATCAATATTTGTTGTATCAATCGTTAAAAGTTCTTCAATTGAAATATGCCGTTGCGGAAGACCAACGACAGAAGACGACGGAATATTTTTATCGAAAAAGAGAGCAGCTTTTCGTTCACGCAACGCCGGCGCGTCAATTGGTTTTGGTGCTGACCAGTCCGTAACTGTTGGAAGTTGTGGTTTGTTGATGGCAACTTGCTGCGCACCTTCAACCGTTGCAGTTTCAGGAGCTTCAACAATTTTTACTCTCGAATCGGTTACATGAATTGCAAGCTTACCATTTTTTTGGACTAATATAATTTCACCTTCAGGAAGTGGAACAGTTGCATTCCAGTTCTTCCAATTGTTTGGAACGTTTGGAGAAACACGGATTCGTGCACAACCGGGTTCAAGAATCTCAATACCAAGCAGTCCTTCAAAAATTGCGTCTTGGTATGAACCGGCTGCGCTTAAAAATGCATTGCCGCCTTCCGTCACGCCGTCAGGCGAAGTTAGTTCTTCCATCAATCCCGGATAGTGTTCATCTTCTAACGTCTTCGAACAGCATTCAAGGAGATGAATGCCGCCGTCAATATCGCCGTTGCGCAATCTTGCTTTTGCTTCAACGGCATTCCACCACGGCCACATTTTATAATTGTGATCGATAGTAAGATCAACGTGCGTCATCGGCGGAAAGATTGTTGTAGAGCCGGCGGCACGCCAATTATTTTTCTTGACGGAATCGAGAATGCGCGGTATCCGTTCTGCAGGAGCAACGCCACACAATATTGCCAATGCATTTTCCGCAGATGAAGAACGAGCATCACGTTTTCCCCACAAGGAAAGATTGTCGTACTCGCCGGTAGAATCATTCCACAACACCGCGTTGATTCCACGAACGAATCGCGTGTGCACAGCATCAAGCCGTTGTGATTCTTTATCGTTGTTTAGTGTTTTTTCGATTTTGGAAAATGTATTTAAAAGATCGGCGAAGAGAGCATTGGAATAGAGAATGCGCGAGCCATCGGGAAAAAGGAAGAACCGCGAATGATCCATCCATTCAGTTACGTCAACAAGAAGCCCGCTTTCATTCGCATCACGGTCAATCCACGCATTGACCCAAGGCAATAATATTTTTTCAGCGTTGATAAGGAATTCTTTGTCACCGGTCAGAAGATAGTAGCGCCACACTGCGCGGGAGAGCCATGCAGTTCCTTCTGCCGAACCGCCTTGCGATGGATCTTCAGTTGCTTTCAATCCACGTGGATTATTGATAGCGTATCGATGAAGATCATATTCTATGGTCGTACGCGCAGCAGAAAATTTGCCGCTCACCATTGAACCGGGGGCAAGTCCTGTCCCCAGATCGCGCGACCAAACATCCCGCCATCGAAATATTTCACAGACATGAAGCCTGCCGTCAAAACCAAGGTCGAGAAGAAAACGATTGAACGGCACAGCGCGGTCTACAAGTGCAGATGGTGTTTCAAGAAGAAATCCTTTTTGATATGGTGTTTCTAATTTCTTTCTTAAAGCATCCCACGTTCCGGTTGGAGCAGTGGAACCAGCAAATAGAATTGTTTGTCCGATCCCTTTTTTCAGATCGATTCTGACGCGTCCGGTTGGAGAAACAGCGGGCGTGCCTTGAGCAGTCAATTCCAATTCAATATTTTTTGCTTTACTCTTTACTTGAACAACTGCAAAATATGGATTGTCCGACGAAGCGCCGTGCAAAATTTCAATTTTAGTAGTACCGTTGATAAGAGTGTACGCGACACCTCCCG
>JAQUOA010000190.1 GCA_028749215.1 Bacteroidota bacterium | reverse complement strand
GCTGTTTAATTCATCCAAAATATCGAGCTTGTTGTTTTGATACTCGCTCAATGCTTCATACAATTCCGCAAGCAATTTAGGATCATCAATGGAATCAATTAATTGATGAAATTTTTCTTTTACCGTCGATTCAGCCATTGCGAGCTCCTGATAATTCATAGTAAGATACGTATTGGGGTTGAGTTTCTCAAATTGTATGAATTGCACGGTAAAGTTTCATTGCAAATGGAGTCTATTTTCTTTAAACTGCACATGAAAATTTTAGGAGCAATAATAAACGTCATCCCGAATTCATTTCGGGATCTAAATAAACAAATAACAATTTTTAATATCGCGTAGCTTCGGCTACTGTCTCTGTCCAAATACTAGCACTATTCAGACACAATACAAATCAGTTGCTCGAGTCTGCGCCCCTAATGGGGCGTGGCTCGAAGCGCTTTTGTATTGGGCCTGTGCTAGGGCTCGGACAGAGGGCGTTAGAGTTCACGCCCTTTGTTTTTGAGTTCTACACAATCCCAATGTTCCCGAGGCAGTAACAAGAAGCTCCGAACATCCGGAGCTTTATGGTAAAGAAGAACCTTGAAGAATCAACCATTTCAATTGTTGATTCTGAAACCCCACTCGAAATTCCACAACAAACTGAGTTCTATAAACTACCGACACGCTTTGGTGCGGTACCGGTTGACGCAGCACCACTTGGTTGGGAAGTAGAAACTCGTCGTCGAGAAACAAAGATTACAAAATTTGAACACGCTTACCCACGAATTTACTTACCATTCCAAGAAGTGCAAAGAATAGAATTTGATTATGGAGATAAATTTGAACAAACAGAATTATTTCCAAAAGGTGCAAACAGATTATTCTTCGGTGATAATCTTCACATTATGCGACAATTACCGAGTAAGAGTATTGATCTAATTTATATTGATCCGCCATTTTTTTCAGGACGTAATTATAATGTAATATTCGGTGATAAGAATGAAGTTCGCTCATTTACAGATATATGGGAAGGAGGAATGCCCGGTTATCTTATTTGGTTAAATGCACGGTTATATGAGATGAAGCGTTTATTGAAAGAGACAGGTTCGATTTATGTTCATCTCGATTGGCATGCAAGCCATTATGTGAAAGTCGAAATGGATAAAATATTTGGCGCTGATAATTTTAAAAGAGAAATAGTTTGGGCAACCGATGATACGTCAGGGTTTAAATCTCAAGCCAAAAATTGGATTAGGGCACATGACGTAATATTATTTTATTCTCGTTCCAATCAATATAAATTTAATAAGCAATATTCAGTTTTTGCTCACAAAGAAGATTACATAAAGAGATTTAAGAAAAAAGACAAAGGTAGACTTTATCGAGATGACAGACCCGGTGGAAGAAAACAATACTTAGATGAAACATTAGGTAAAGCGATTGGAGATGTATGGGATGATATAATGTCGTTTCAACAGGCATCGACTTCGAGTGAACTTATTGGTTACCCGACACAAAAACCTAGTACGCTATTAGATAGAATAATTAGGGTGTGCACTGATGAAAATGACGTTGTTGCAGATTTTTTTTGTGGGGGAGGGACCACTCCTGCAACAGCACAATTACTTAATCGTCGTTGGATAGCATCAGACCAATCTCGCATTGCAGTATCGGTTACACAAGATAGAATGAACAGACTTGTTGAAGAAAAAATTGGGAAGTTATTTGCAGTACCTGACTTTACAGTTGAACATTGGGGGATCTATGAATCCCCAAGATTAGAAAAGCTCCCGAAAACTGAATTTAGAGAATTTGTTATCAAAGCATTTGGCGGAAAGTCGGAAAGTGTTTCTCCAAATATACACGGTGTAAGACACGGCGTTCCGTTATTTGTTGGTGAACCTACTCGTAACTCACGAATCACCAAAGATGATGTTGCGAAGTTTGCTGAAGCAATCTTTAAGGAACGCCGTACAAATTTTGGTGCTATGCTTGGTTGGAACTTTGCTCCGGACGCGCGAAAAGCTGCAGAAATACTTGCTGCTCGTGAGAATAAGCGTATAGATTTTGTTCGTTTAAATCTTGTTCGATTAGAAGACGATGCTTACAGAGAACACATCACAACCAAACACAAAGATTACAATCAACTCCTCAGTTTTATCCAACCGCCGGAAGTTCGAATTTCGTACGAACGCATTAGCAAATTAAAATATCGCTTTGATGTTTCCGAATCCGTCAGCTTAAATAAGGATGGGGTTATTGCAAACGTCCAATGGGATTTTGACTATAAAAATAGATTCAGTTCTTCAGAAGGGTTTGCCTTTCTTCGTGATAAAAAATCAGGTAAACCTATATTAGTTGTTGAATACGAATTTTCAGGCGCAGGAAAAAAGAGGATTGCGTTTTCTGTCCAAGATGACCAAGGTGGTGAACGTACAGAGATCATAGAAATTGAGGTGAAGTAATAATGCAAAATGCCTTTTTACGCTATGAGCAAGATGTAAAACAATGGGTTGATGGAGGATTTCCTGATGTCAATCCATTAACTCGAGATTTTCTTGAACACTTGCGGCGAGATGGTGCACCAAGGAAATTGTGGAAGCATCAGCAAGAATCTGTTTATCGTGCAATATATGCTTACGAACTACTTCAGATGAAAAATGTTTTGTTAAATATTGTTACCGGAGGTGGGAAGACTGCTATTATCGGAGCGATAATTGCATGGTTAAAATATTGCCATGCTATTGATAAATTTTTAATTCTTTGCCCAAATACAATCGTAAGGGATAGATTAGAAGATGATTTTACCGATACAAAAGTTTTTAGAGACTTTGATTTCTTTCCAAGTGGAACAGAGCACTTTAAGAATGAACTAGGATTGCATTTACTTGAACCCGGATCAACACCACAAGGAATTTTAGAAAGCGGAATTGTCCTTGGGAATATTCATCAATTGTATCAATCAAACATAAGTGGTAAGCGTAACCTTGCTTACATGATGAATTTTGTAGAACACCTTGCAGTATTTAACGATGAAGCACATAATACTCCAGCCGCAGAATATGATAATACTTTATTTGCGTTGTCACCAAAATGTAAATTTCGTCTCGATACAACAGCAACGCCTGACCGTGCTGATGGGAAAACACCTGATTCAAAGATGATCTATGAGTATGGAATTGCCGATGCCCAATCAGAAGTTCCTCCAATTATAAAAAGCATAGTCGTATATCAACCAAAACTTTCATCTGTTCAACTTACTTATACGAATCCGGAAACAGGAGAAAAGCGAACTGTTGACGAAATGGATAAAGAGTTTGAAAAAATTGAAAAAGGTTTGTCAGCGACGCAATGGGTAACTGATCCTGATCCAATGCGAAAACAAATTGCAATTGCACTTGAGCGATTAGAAGAACAAAAACGACGAGCAGCAAGTATAGGGCACGGAGAATACAAACCGATTTTATTCGTTGTCGGAATTTGTATAAAGGATGCAAAAGCAGCAGCAGAAATGCTTTCTCTCCCGAAAGAAAAAGGTGGTTTTGGAATAAACACCGTTGTCGTAACAGAAGAATCTTCCGAAGATGAACGATTGCTTGCCGGGATAATTGGAAAACGGGGGAAGGCACTTGAAGAAACAAAAAAGAACCTTGAACGAAAATTTGGTCTCACTAAAGCCAGAGAATTAGTAGAGAAAGGAAGTCAACTCGAAGCAGTTGTCAGTGTTTTAATGCTACGAGAAGGATGGGACGTACCTGCAGTTTCTGTCATTTTACTTCTTCGGAAGTTTTCCTCTCGCGTTTATGGCCAACAAGTTGTTGGGCGTGGATTACGATTAAATATTCGGGGAGAAGATGCGCAAGAGTTTTGTGCAATAGTTGATCATGAAAAACTTAAACATAATTGGTTATGGGAAACAGTCCGAGCTAGGGTCAAAACGGATATTGATTTGGGAAATCTTTTTGGTGACGAAGATTTACCTCCTAAAAGCAAAGTCCAAATTTTAGACAAACCTGAAAATATTATTGATGTACCTGAGCCTGAGGAAGCTGAGCAAGCAGACTTTAGTGATCTTGAAGATCTAAAAATAGTCGAAGGTGATTATCCGAATTGGCAAGCAATTCTGAATAGTTTCGAATATGGAAGTGAGGTCGAAATATCAAAAGTTGAAATTGAAAGTGTAAGAGGTACAAATTTATTTGGTGATGGTTTTACTGAAATATCCGATGCACCACGTGTGGGTAAGTCACAGTTGCCCGAAGAAGAAATTTCAAAAGAACGTCTTGTAGAAATACTGAAACACACTATCCGAGATATTGCAGATATATTATTAGCAGAGGAAGGAATTGGTTCTCACGAACTGGGTTATTTATACAATATCATTATGGATCACGTTCAAACAAAGATGCTTGAAGGGAAAAGTGCTGGATTAGCCACTATAGAATCGTTAAAACATACAATTCGTCAACGACATAATCTGTCCAGAAATTTTAGAGAAAGACCGGGACTCGTTGCAAGTATTGTTAAGTACAGAAAGGGATCATGATATGCCAACGAGCGAACATGGAGATTTTGAAAATCCCACGAAGTCAGCATATTCGGTTGAACGGTATGAATCGAGTTGGGAGTTTGAATACATGCAAAAATTAGAGAAAGATAAAACAGTAGCTAAGTGGACGAAGAATCATGGAATTACAATTGAATTTATTACAGAAGCAGGAAACAAACGAGGGTATCGGCCAGATTTTTTGGTAGAGAAGGTTGATGGAATAAAGGAAATTCACGAAGTTAAGGGGACACATTTTCTTGAGAATCCGGATACAATTCGAAAACATGAACGTGCAGGGACTTGGTGTAGGCAGCGTGGAATGAATTTTATTGTTGTTACTAAAAAATAAACTATAGTTTCCCGCTTTCCGCCAAAGGCGGACAGGTCGCGGGAATGACAACGCACTGGATACTTCGCTACGCTCAGTATGACAACGCACAGCCCGCCAAGCAACACGTCGGGTAAATCAAATTGCCGCATCGTCCCGATAAGAGACAACTGGACTCCTTACAATGACAATTTTATTCTTCGCATCTTAGCGACTTTGCGTGAAAGTCGCTTCTGGATTCCCGCTAGTAGCATGCGGGAATGACAACGCACTAGATACTCCCAAAGGGATCACTTCGTGATTTGCTGCGCTCAGTATGACAAATCGTAAAACTTCTCTGCGCCTTTGCGACTCTGCGGTGAAAGCTCTTACTTTAATTCGCCAATCCTTTTCTCCACATTTTCCAAAACACTTCCATCTTTCACCAGCCCTAACGCTTTCTGAATATCATCGTGAAGCACGCGGTCTTTAATTTCCATCGAAAATAACGGATTTCTTAAAAACGTCACCAGCATTAAAAATAAAATAATTTTTTCCTTGTTCCCAATTTGGGAACTTCGTATACTGGTATGTGAGAATAATAGCTCGGTCCACCCTTAAAAAATTTTACGAAAAAGAAGAGAGTAACGATTCTGAGCAATCATTACTCTCTTGGTTTGCAG
>JAQUOA010000189.1 GCA_028749215.1 Bacteroidota bacterium | reverse complement strand
AAAAGAAGCCCGATCTGATTGAAGCAAATACCCGCGTAATGAAAGCGGGATGGAATTACGCAGAAACCACAGACATCTTTGCCATAAAATATGAAGTGAAACCGGCACCACTCACACCCGGTAAATATCGTAATATCAGCGGCAACCAGGCTACCGCGTTGGGATTTGTTGCAGCATCAGAAAAAGCTAATCTTCCACTTTTCCTCGGTTCATATCCAATTACTCCGGCAAGCGATATTCTTCACGAGCTGTCGTATTTCAAAAATTTCGGCGTAAAAACTTTTCAAGCGGAAGATGAAATTGCAGGAATTACCAGCGCCATCGGCGCATCGTACGGCGGCTCTTTAGGTATCACAACAACGAGCGGCCCGGGCGTTGCATTAAAGACAGAAGCGATCGGCCTCGCTGTGATGGTTGAACTTCCTCTTGTCATTGTCAATGTTCAGCGCGGAGGACCAAGCACAGGGCTGCCGACAAAAACTGAACAGGCTGATTTGCTTCAAGCAGTGTATGGACGAAACGGTGAAGCTCCGGTGCCTGTAGTTGCAGCGGCAACACCAAGTGATTGTTTCAATATGGCATTTGAAGCATCGCGCATTGCTTTGAAATACATGACACCGGTTATTCTCCTTACAGACGGTTATCTCGGCAACGGCTCTGAACCGTGGTTGATTCCTGAAGTAAAAGATTTAAAGGATATTTCAACAAAGTTCAGAAAAGATCCAAATAATTATCTCCCCTACTTACGCGATGATGTTACGCTTTCGCGCGAGTGGGCAATTCCCGGCACACCCGGACTTGAACACCGTATCGGCGGATTAGAAAAACAAGATAAAACAGGGAATATCAACTACGAACCTGAAAATCATGAAAAGATGATACGGCTGCGCGCGGAAAAAATTGAACGCATTGCGAACGATATTCCGCTGGCAAAAATTGAAGGGGATGAAAAAGGCGACGTACTGGTGGTCGGCTGGGGCGGAACGTACGGCACGATTAAAACAGCCGTTGAGAAAAAACGCCGTGAGAAAAAATCGGTGTCGCATTTGCATCTGCGATATCTAAACCCGCTTCCAAAAAATCTGGGCGAGCTTCTCTACAATTTTAGAGTTGTGCTCGTTCCTGAAATCAACCTTGGACAACTCATAAAAATTCTGCGCGCCAAATATTTGGTGCCTGCCGTCGGATTGAATAAAATTCAAGGCTTGCCATTCCGTTCCATTGAAATTGAACAAAAGATAGATGAAGTGTTAGGAGGAAAAAAATAATGAGTACCCTTATTGATGAAGTAGTCACCAAAGAAACAGTAACGTCAGTGAAATATACAGCGAAAGATTTCAGCTCGGACCAGGATGTTCGATGGTGTCCCGGCTGCGGAGATTACTCCATCCTTGCACAAGTTCAGCGTGTTATGCCTGACTTGAACGTCCCGAAAGAAAAAGTGGTATTCATTTCCGGCATCGGATGTTCAAGCCGTTTCCCTTACTACATGAGCACGTATGGTTTTCACAGCATTCATGGACGCGCGACAGCAATTGCTTCCGGATTAAAAATTGCGCGCCCAGATTTGAGTGTGTGGGTTGCCACCGGTGACGGCGACGGTCTTTCAATCGGCGGAAATCACATGATTCATCTCCTTCGCCGTAATGTGGATTTAAATGTGCTGCTGTTCAACAATCAAATATACGGATTGACAAAAGGACAATACTCACCGACATCCGAAATGGGTAAGATTACGAAGTCGACGCCATTTGGCTCAGTGGACATGCCGTTCAATCCGGCAAGCTTAGCCCTTGGTGCAAGCGGAACATTCGTTGCCCGTTCAATGGACAGAGAACCGAAACATTTACAGACTGTCATCAAACGAGCAGCGGAACATAAAGGAACATCGTTTGTGGAAGTGTACCAGAATTGCAACGTCTTCAACGACGGAGCATTTTTCCAATTCACTGAAAAAGAAACGAAGTCCGACAGCGTTGTTTTTCTTGAACACGGTAAGCCTTTGATCTTTGGAAAAGAGGGTGACAAAGGAATTAAACTTGATGGATTCTCGCCTGTGGTTGTGTCATTGAAAGACGGAAGCCATTCTGTCAACGATCTTCTCGTCCACAACGAAAAGGATTCAACGCTGGCATTTATTCTTGCCAACATGACGTACAATCATGAACTGCCCAGGCCGTTCGGTATCTTCCTTGCAATCGATCGTCCACGCTACGAAGATGAAATGGCAAAACAGGTTGATTCGGCAATCTCGAAACGCGGACGCGGACAGCTTGAAAAGTTATTGAACAGCGGCGATACGTGGGTGATTCAATAGAAAAACTCTCGAAACTCGATCCTATTTTGAACCTTACGAAGCCCGATCATGTCGGGCTTCGTTGTTTATGACGTACGTATATTTCAATTGAGCAATGTATGCTTCAGCGGTTTCTCCGCTGTTAAACCATTTTGTCTCTACCCTCTTTTTGAATAAAAAACCCTTAACGTAAAGGCTGACTATCCATGTAGTTCCATTTTCAGCAGTGTGTTTCATTGTAATGGAATATTTTTTCATAAGACTCTCTCCTGGTATATCAAAATACAATAATCAGGCGTAAAAAGTTTCATTTCTTTGAAGCCACGACTTTTTTTCATATTTTTTGATATGAACAAACAATTTTCCGCACTCAACAAAATATTCGATTCAAAACAATCATTCGTCATTACCACCCATGTCAATCCCGACGGTGACGCCATTGGAAGCGAAGTTGCTCTTGCATTGATGCTTAAGAACAAAGGGAAAAAAGTCACCATCGTCAACCAAAGTGAAACACCTGACCATCTTCTTTTCCTGACAAAGCTTTTCCCAGTTCGGGCATATTCTTCAAAATACAACAACCTTATTCTTGAGTGCGACTGCTTTTGTGTGGTTGACACAAATTCTCCAAAACGATTTAGCGCAATGGCAGATGTTGTTGCAAAAAGTGAAGCGTTAAAAATCTGCATTGATCACCATCTTGAACAGGAAGCTTTTGCCGATCTCTATGTCATCGACACGGATGTTCCCGCAACGTGCGAATTGCTGTATAAAATCTTTCAATCGCGTACTTCTCATGTCATAACAAAGCCAATTGCCGAGGCATTGTACACTGGCATAATGACCGACACCGCATCGTTTCGATTTCCAAAGACAGATTCTGAAACGCATCGTATTGTTGCCGATCTTTTCATGTATGGAATTGATCAATATAAACTGTACCAGCAGGTGTATGAAAGCGGGCCAATCAACAAACTGTGGCTGCTCGGCAAAGCGTTGGAGTCTATTCAAATTCATCACAACGGAAAAGTCGCCGCAATGATTCTGCCCCGTCAGATTTTTAAAGAGACAAAAACAACAGAAGCAGATGTTGATAATTTTACCAGCTATGTCCTTTCAATCAAAAATGTTGTAGTTGGATTGGTGTTCGTAGAATTGCAAGATGGTGTCAAAGTAAGTTTTAGATCGAAAGGCAATATCTCAGTTAATAATTTGGCGAAACAATTCTCCGGCGGAGGACATAAAAATGCTTCCGGCGCCCGCTTGAAAAATATTTCGTTTGACGATGCGATAAAAAAAGTTCTTTCAGCTACTGCATCGTATGTTTAATCCTAGGGAGTTATAATGAAAGTTACAGCAGACTATGCAGTACCATCTTCAGTTAAAAATGATATCGTTGCATTTTTTATTTTCCAGGATAAAAAATTATTTGAGGCCGAAGTTTCCAAAATTGAAAAAGAATTCAAGTTAAATATTAAAGATTTTTTAGGGAAGGAAAATGAAATGCTTCTTTTCTACACAACAGAGAAAAAGATTCCTTCCCGTCTTCTTCTTATTGGATTAGGAGAGAGTCAAAAATTTACAATGGAAAAACTTCGCCGTGCTTCAGCAACTGCGGCAAAAAAAACACAATCTCTGAAACTTTCATCTCTTGCAGTTAATTGTCCGGATGTTGAAAATATTTTATCATTGTCACCGAAAGAAATCGCTACGGCACTTGTTGAAGGAGCACTTCTTTCAGTTTATAAATACGATAAATACATTTCTAAAGAAAAGAATAGTAGAAAGCTTGAACGAATTTCCATTATATCACATTCAAAGAATCTTGTAAATCAGATTCAAAAAGGAATTCAGATCGGAGTAACGCTTGCCGAAGCGACGAAGCATGCAAGAGATCTTACCAATGCACCGGGAAATGAAATTTATCCCGAAACACTTGCCAAAGACTCACAGCGATTGGCGCGCACTTTTAAATTTTCGGCGTCCGTTTTCGACAAACGCAAAATTCAATCCATGAAGATGGGCGGTGTTATTGGCGTCAGCAAAGGAAGCGTCCGTGAACCGCGGCTTATTATTCTTGAATATGGAAAACAGTACAAAAAATATGGAACAGCGGTTCTTGTCGGCAAAGGTGTAACATTCGATACCGGCGGAATTTCAATTAAACCAGCTGCAGGAATGGCGGAAATGAAAATGGATATGGGTGGTGCGGCCGCGGTGATTGGAACGTTTCAAGCCGTTGCGGGGTTAAAATTACCACGGCATGTGGTCGGCATCATTCCTTCCGTTGAAAACATGGTGAGCGGAAGCGCAATAAAGCCAGGTGATATTATCCGTCATTACAACGGCAAAACTTCAGAAGTTGACAACACCGATGCTGAAGGAAGATTAATTTTAGCTGATGCACTTTCCTACGCCGAGAAATTTCATCCGGACGTTGTGATCGATCTGGCGACATTAACCGGTGCATGTGTTGTTGCCCTTGGACAACATGCCAGCGGAATGATGGGCAACGACCAGTCAACGATGGAATCCCTTAAAACTGCCGGTGAAAAAACATACGAGCGCGTGTGGCAGCTTCCCCTTTTTGATGAGTATGAGAAACAAATTAAAAGCGATATTGCTGATGTAAAAAATGTCGGCGGGCGCTGGGCGGGTGCAATTACGGCGGGCTTATTCCTAAAAAAATTCATTGGCAATTATAAATGGGTTCACTTGGACATTGCCGGCACAGCGATGCTTGAAGAAAATCTGGATTATATCCCACGCGGCGGTTCCGGCGTTGGCGTTCGTTTACTAGTCGAGTTTTTAAAGATATGGAAAAAATAATTTCATTAATGCTGACACTCTCATTCTTGTAAAATAAATATGCACTACTCAAAATTTGAATCAGAAATTCTTATTCGCCCGGACGATATTGATATGAACGACCATGTCCACAATTCAAGGTACTTCGATTATGTACTGGCAGCGCGCTACGACCAAATGAAACGATGTTACGGTATGGCGATGGATGAATTTATTTCCCGCGGCTTTGGCTGGGTCGTAAGTGCGTGCACTATGCACTTCAAACGTCCAATGAAACTTGGCGATATGGCTCTCGTTCGCACTCAGATTAAAGAGGTAAAACCGAACGGAGTAGATGTTGCCTTCGAAATAGTTCGCAAAGAGACAGGAAAAATTTGTGTCGACGGCGTATTTGAATACACGATGATCAATCTGCAGACACAACGGGCGGATAAAATTCCGA
>JAQUOA010000188.1 GCA_028749215.1 Bacteroidota bacterium | reverse complement strand
GAACAGAGTTGGGCGATACAGTTTGCACAATTCAGCAAAGAGATGAGACAATGATAAGTCGAATTTGGCATGGGTACACTATACCTGCAAATGCCGATGCCTATGAATCACTCCTCAAGAGTGAAATCTTCACCGGCATTCAGAGCCGGCAGATTGTTGGTTACAAAGGAATTCAGCTTCTTCGCCGTACTCTCGGTACTGAAGTTGAATTCATCACCATCATGTTGTTTGATTCCATCGATGCCATTCGAAGTTTTGCCGGACAAGAGTACGAAATTGCGGTTGTTCCTGCAAAAGCGAGGACATTGCTTTCAAGATTTGATGCGCGTTCGCAGCACTATGAAGTAATAACGGAGATGAAAAGTTAATCATCTCGTTCCACACTATTTTTTTAACAGCATATTTGTAAACACCGAACAGAGTTCGGCGATACAGCTTTCCCGCAATCACAGAACTTGGGAACGAGATTAATATTTAGATAAACTTCTCTGCGGTCTCAGTGGTAAAAATACAATATTGAAAAGGCAGCGCTACTCATCATGAAAAAAATATTTCTCTTTGCTTTGTTCTATTCATCGTTCCTTTTCTCTCAAGTGCAAACCGGTATTGATGTGCTCATCGAATCGCACTTTGCGCAATTAAAAGGAAAACGTGTCGGACTCATTACAAATCCAACCGGAGTTACATCCAATCTTGCTTCTACGATTGATATTCTTGCCAACGCCAAAGAATTAAAGTTAGTTGCGCTCTTCGGTCCCGAACATGGAGTTCGCGGTGACGCTGCGGCAGGCAACAAAGTGGATACGGAAATCGATTCGGTAACGGGACTTCCGATGTATTCTCTTTACGGAAAAACCCGAAAGCCTACCGCCGATATGTTGAAAGGAATTGATGTGCTGGTGTACGACATTCAGGATATCGGTGCGCGTTCGTATACATTCATCAACACCATGGCGTTGGCAATGGAAGCCGCCGCCGAAAATCATATAGAATTTATGGTGCTCGACCGTCCTGACCCGCTGTCGGGAAATAGAATTGAAGGAAATGTTCTTGATTTCCGATTCAGATCATTCGTCGGGCAATATCCTGTCCCGTACGTGTATGGAATGACGTGCGGAGAATTTGCCACCATGCTGAACGAAGAAGGATGGCTTGAAAGCAAACTGAAATGCAAATTGACTGTGATCCAAATGAAAAATTGGAAACGGACGATGCATTTGGATGAGACAAAACTTCATTGGGTGCCGACATCGCCGCACATTCCGAATGCACACACGACATTGTTTTATTCTGCCACAGGAATACTCGGCGAACTTCAGACGGTGAACATCGGCGTTGGCTACACAATGCCGTTTCAACTGATTGGTGCGGAGTGGATCAACGGAAGGCAGTTGGCTGAAGCGCTGAACAAAAAAAATCTTCCTGGCGTGTATTTCCGTCCGCTCAGTTACAAGCCGTTCTATGGCGATCAGCAGAATAAACAACTACAGGGAGTGCAGATTCATATACTAGATAAAACAAAAATCAATTTGACTAATATTCAAATACACGTTATCGAAACTCTGATTAAACTTTATCCGGAAAAGAATCCGTTCAACTTGGCAGATGCGGGGCGTCGAACAATGTTCGATAAAGTGATGGGAACCGATATCGTCCGCAAACAATTGACGGAAGGAAAAAGCGCAGAAGAAATTATTGCGCAATGGGGAGAAGGGATTTCTGCATTTCAAAAAATTCGAGAGAAGTACCTGCTGTATAAAGACAACTGAAAAAATCTACTTCAATGGCATTCTGAGAATTGGCGCCTTAAGCGACACGACGAAGAATCCATTTTTTTTATCTTCATCAAAACTGGATTCTTCTCCGCTTTCAGCAGATCAGAATGACGTAACTCTTGAAAAGAAACAATCATCATTTTCAGTCTATTCTGTGAACACTAGTTCAGTTTTAATTTAAAACAAATTCGTCATGCTGACGAATGTCAGCATCTTTGCCAGTTTTTTAGATGCCGAAACTCCACCGAAGGCGGATGCACCTTTGGCGCAAAGTTCGGCATGACGGTTTTCTTTAAATTGAAGTGTAACCTTTCCTTGAACTACCCTAAAAAAAATCTTACCTTCTTTACATGGAAAAAACGAGTGCAAAAGTATTTCTGCTGATTTTTATTATAAGCTCTCTCGTGTGGCTCACCGCTTCTACACGTCGCACCTATGACGGGGGCAACCTCCTGAATTTTGGCACCACCGAATTTAAAAATAATATTGATCCTGCAACCGAACGCACGACGTATAACGATATTGCGGAGTTTTCGATAGTTGCATTTTTCAGTTATCCGGTTGTCCTGATATCTGCCATTGGATATCTGAGAACGACGCACCGAACATTCAAAGAACACGGCTGGCTGCTCATGTCCGCAATTCTTCTGTTTGTTTTTATTCCCGTAGAAGTGATTTGTTTCGTTCGAGATTGGAAAGTCATTGAATTGAATTACTGGGGCACATGGCCTCTTGAAGAATTCCGCAAAGCCTGGATCAGCAGAATCACGGCATTGGCGGGGCTTCCGTTGATAGCAACATTATGTTATTTTACCATTATTGTTCTAGCCATTTGGCAGCCGATGAAAAAGAAATCTGATACAGCATTATGACAGCCGAAGAATTTTTACCTGAACTTGAACAAGCCGCAACCGAAATGGGCGTACGCATCCGCTACGAAAAAGGGGATTTCGACGGCGGCTATTGTATCTTAAGAGAAGAGCGCATTATTGTGGTGAATAAAAAACTTCATCCGTCCCGCAAGTCATCGGTTATTGCCTTGGCGTTAGGTGATTATGGAATCGATAATATCTATCTTAAACCGATTGTGCGGACGTTCATCGAAGATGAACTTGTTCGCGCCAGATAACTATGAACATCCTTATCATCAACGGCCCTAATTTGAATATGCTTGGTTTGCGTGAACCGCACATTTACGGCACGCAAACGCTCGACGATATTAATAACGAGCTCACAGCAAAATATCCCAACGTGAATTTCACTTTCTTTCAATCTAATCACGAAGGGGCAATTGTTGATGCGCTGCAGTCGACCGTGAGAAAAGACTTTGACGGCGTTGTGTTGAACGGTGCCGCTTTCACGCATTATTCGTACGCTATCCGTGACGCTATTGCAATCCTCATGATTCCTGTGGTTGAAGTCCACATCTCCAACATCCATTTGCGTGAAGAATTTCGACGGCATTCTGTAACAGCTCCGGTGTGTGTCGCGCAGCTTTCCGGCTTCGGCAGCGACGGATATTCTCTTGCCGTGAACATGCTTCTAAGTTATGATAAAAAGAAAACAGTATGATTAAAGCGGTCGTTTTCGATCTGGATAATACGCTTGTTGATTTCATGGCGATGAAGAGTCAATCGATTGACGCCGCCATTAACGCGATGATTGATGCCGGACTGAAACTCTCCCGCAAAGAAATTCAATCGCGCATCGATGTCATCTACAAAGAGCGAGGCATCGAATTCCAAAGTGTGTTCGATCAATTGCTGTACGATGAATTTAAAAAAGTTGACTACAAAATTCTTTCGGCCGGCGTTATTGCTTACCGCCGCGTTCGTGAAGCGACACTTGTTCCGTATCCGCATGTCTACAAAACGCTGATGGAATTGGTGAAGATGGGGATGAAGCTCGGCGTTGTATCGGATGCGCCGGCAAAAGAAGCGTGGCTGCGGTTGACTTACCTGAATTTTCAAAACATTTTCGATCATGTCGTGACATTTGAAGATACAGGAATTAAGAAACCTAATGCGGCTCCATTTAAAAAAATTTTAGAACTTCTGCGCGTTGAACCATCCGCATCATTAATGATCGGCGATTGGGCGGAGCGGGATGTTGTCGGCGCGGCAAAAGTCGGGATGAAGACTGTCTTTGCCCGCTACGGCGATACATTCGACACGGTTGAATCGAAAGCAGACTACGAGATTGACGACATTCAAGAGTTGATTGAAATTCTTATGAACGAAAATAAAATTCGGGTATGATTGTGATCCACGGAATTGGTGTTGATATTATCGAGATTGAACGCATCCAGCAATCTATTGATGATTACGGACATCAATTCCTTAAAAAGCTTTTTACGGAAAATGAAATTCAATACTGTAATGCGAAACAATTTCCCACACAGCATTTTGCTGCACGTTTTGCCGCGAAAGAAGCATTAAGCAAGGCTATTTCTACAGGATGGTCAGGCGAGTTTGAATGGAAGAATGTGGAGATTGTGAATAGCCCTGCGGGAAAACCTGATTTTGTTTTTTACGGACACACGGCAAAAGTCCTGAAAGATCAAACGGTTTTCCTCTCAATGTCCCATTCCGATTCGACCGTTATCGCCTTTGTCATTATCGAAACAAAGTAACTTCATTTATTGCTTTACGTTCTCAGCAGCTCGACGGTTTCACGCACAAACTTTGGATTGTTGCAGATGATTCCGTCAACTTTCAAATCAAGCATCCTCTGAACATCCCGTCCGGTTTTTACTCCGTAGACGTACAATGCGTACCCGGCATCTTGTGTATCGGTGACCACATCCCGATTAATTTGGAATTTACTGCAGACAAAAATATTTGCCTTCACCGTTTTAATGAGTGTTGACGGCGATTTTCTGAAATGCGTAATAGGATTGTAAATAACGCCCGTTACGAGATCATCATCAATCTCTTTGATCTCTTTTATCATCTTGTGATTGAACGATGTGAAGATAACTTTAGAACGTGCTTTTGCTTTACGAACTTCATCCACAACAATTTCCATTGCCGATGTGCCGTTTGTGCTGACGACATCCGGTTTTATTTCGATGTTGAACGTGACATCTTTTTTTGTGAGAGGAAGAACTTCCGAAAGAGAAGGGATCCGTTCGCGGTGAAACTTCGGAGAAAACCAGGAACCGTTATCGATGAGCGTAAGTTGTTCAGCAAGTTTTTCGTTGACCGCTCCATAACTGTCTGATGTACGCTGAAGCGTACGGTCGTGAAAAACTATCGGCACATTGTCGGATGAAAGCCGCACATCCAACTCAATCATGTCACATCGGCTGTCGATCGCTTTGTGAAATGCCGCCATCGTATTTTCGGGAGCTTCATCCGAAAATCCACGGTGGGCGATAATAATAGGCGGTTTGCGATGTTCCATAGTTAAGAACGCTTCAATGCTCTAGAGCACCTGAAGCAGTCGTTTCGTGACATCTTCAATTTCACCGATGCCATCAATATTGATGAGCTTTCCATTTTTCTGGTAGTATTCTTTTACCGGCGATGTTGTGTTGTGGTAGATTTCCAATCTTTTCTTTACTGTTTCCGGCTTATCGTCTTCGCGTTGATTAATTGGTCCGCCGCATTTAAAGCACTTGTCACCTGCTTTGAATTTATCGATACTGAAATTATAAATTTTGCCGCATTGACCGCACACGGCACGGTCTGTCAGGCGTTCGATGATGAGTTTCTTATCGACCTCAATATTGATGACTTTATACTTGGTAATCTTTTGTTCGCAGAATATTTTTTCCAGTGCTTCTGCTTG
>JAQUOA010000187.1 GCA_028749215.1 Bacteroidota bacterium | reverse complement strand
TCAAAAGAAGAACGGCAGCGCCTGCGTGAATGGTTCGACGAGTTTGAAGGGGACAGCTGGGATATTCAATTAGATGCTGATGCGAAGAATAAAAAGTTGGATGGGCAGACGGGAAAAGCGAAACAGAATGTGAACGACGGAAAATTTAAAGATTTATGAAACACGTTGCCGACGAACAATTTTGGGATTGCTATAACAGACTTCCGCTGGCAGTGCAAAAATCTGTTGACAATAATTTCACTGTGATCAAACAATATCCAAATCATCCGCTGCTTCGCCTGATGAGAATTGACGATGTCATTTCAATGCGTGTGGGAAGCCGGTGCAGAGCGTTGGGTATTGAAGAAAATGGTACGACCATTTGGTTTTGGGTCGGTTCATTCCAACAATATGCGTCTTTAGTTCAATGATGATGAAGAATGATGCCCATGGTTATGTACGAAGGATGCACAGCGCATCCTTCGCTTGTTTTGTAACGAAAGGAAAGAAATGAAACATAAAAAAATTATCGGCGAAGCGATTACCTACGATGACGTTCTTCTGATACCGGGGAAATCATCTGTTCTTCCTCGCGATGTTGATGTCTCGACTTTGTTGACAAAAAATATTCGCCTTAATATCCCGCTTCTTTCAGCGGCCATGGATACCGTGACAGAATCTGAAATGGCGATTGCCCTTGCCCGTGAAGGCGGAATGGGCATCATTCACAAAAACATGACCATCGACCGCCAGGCAGAAGAAGTGGATAAAGTGAAGCGTTCTGAAAGCGGCATGATCATGAATCCGGTAACGCTGACGGCTGACAAAACGGTCGGCGATGTGTTGGATTTGATGGCAAAGTTCAGTGTGTCTGGAATTCCCATTGTAGAAGATGGAAAACTTGTCGGCATTCTTACAAATAGAGATCTTCGTTTCCAGCCAGATCGGAATCTTAAAGTGGCTATGGTGATGACGAAAGAACATCTCGTCACTGCGCCGGTTGGAACAACGCTCGAAGAGGCCGAAGCGATTTTACAGAAACACAAGATCGAAAAACTTCCCGTCGTAGATAAAAATGGGAAGCTGAAAGGTCTCATCACTTTTAAAGACATTCAAAAGAAGAAACGATTTCCGAATGCATGCAAAGATAAACATGGGCGACTTCGCGCAGGAGCAGCAGTTGGTGTAACTGCCGACACGGTAGAACGTGTGCAGGCATTGGTTGCTGCCGGTGTTGATGTTGTTGTTATCGATACTGCTCACGGACATTCCAAAGGTGTGCTGGAAATGGTGAAGCGCGTAAAATCAAAATTTACTATCGATGTCATCGCTGGGAATGTGGGAACGGCGGATGCGGCGAAAGATCTTATCAAAGCCGGTGCGGATTGCATTAAGATTGGAATTGGTCCCGGTTCAATCTGCACCACGCGCGTTGTGGCGGGTGTCGGTGTCCCGCAAATTACTGCCGTTCTGAATTGTGCCCAAGTTGCACGCAAATATAAAATTCCGGTCATCGCCGACGGCGGGATTAAACAGACGGGTGACATTGCAAAAGCCATTGCGGCCGGAGCCGATTCTGTGATGATTGGCGGATTGTTTGCAGGGCTTCAGGAAAGTCCGGGAGAAAAAGTTTTGTATGAAGGCCGTACATATAAGATTTACCGCGGCATGGGATCGCTTGGTGCAATGAAGGAAGGGAGTAAGGACCGGTACTTTCAGGATGTTGAAGATGATATCCAAAAATTAGTGCCGGAAGGAATTGAGGGACGTGTTCCGTTCAAGGGAGAGTTAAGTACGACGGTGTACCAAATGGTCGGCGGATTGCGCGCCGCGATGGGATATTGCGGTGCAGAAAATATTTTTGCTCTGCAGACCAAAGCACGATTTGTCCGCATGAGTGATGCCGGCTTGCGAGAAAGTCATCCGCACGATATTAAAATCACAAAAGAAGCGCCGAACTACCATACGTAAGTAATGATGAACCACCTTTACCGTGTTGCGGCGCTCCGCACGGAATTACAGAAAAAGAAACTTGATGCTTTTGTTTCTTTCTTTCCACCGACAATCCGATATTTCACCGGATTTTCAGGGTCGAATGCATTTCTCATTATCACTGCATCGAAAACTTTCTTCCTGACTGATTTTCGTTATTTTGAACAAATGCAGTCCGAAGTCAGTGCCGATGTGAAGCTGGCAGACAAGGGAAATTTAGTTGAGTGTGCATCGACAAAGAAAATTTTTTCGTCATTAAAAGCAATTGGCGTTGAGAACAATCATCTTTCACTGAAACAGTTTTCGGAGCTAAAGAAAGCTGTCGGAGAGAAAAAACTTTATGCCATAGAAGCGCTTGTCGAGAATCTCCGTGCGGTAAAAGACAGCGAAGAAATTCCGTTGATCAAAAAAGCTGTCGAAATTTCTGATCGCGTCTTTCAAAAAATTCTTGGAATGATAAAACCCGGAATTTCAGAGTTGGATATTTCGGCAGAGATCTCGTACTACCATAAGAAATTTGGAGCCGAAAACGATGCATTCGACAGCATTGTCGTTAGCGGAACTCGCAGTTCACTGCCGCACGGACTGCCATCGGAAAAGAAAATTTCAAATCGTGAATTTGTCACCCTCGATTTCGGATGTATCTATCACGGCTACCATTCTGATATGACGCGGACGATTTGTGTTGGAACCCCGACAGCTGAAATGAAAAAAGTTTACTCTGTTGTGCTCAACGCACAACAAAAAGCCATTGCGAGCGCGACAAATAATATTGCTGCTAAGAAATTAGACACCATGGCACGCTCGTATATTGCATCGTACGGATACGGGAAATTTTTTCGCCATTCGCTCGGACACGGAATCGGATTAGAAATTCATGAGCCGCTTCGACTTGGGGCTGCAAGTAAAGATCGTTTGGTAGTTGGCAATGTCGTGACCATTGAACCGGGAATTTATCTTCCTCAGAAGTTTGGCGTAAGAATTGAAGATATGGTTGTCATTCGAAACAAAGGTTGTGAAGTATTAACCTGTTCATCTAAAGAATTAATCGTCGTATAAATGAAAAAAGTTTTAATTATCGCATATTACTTCCCGCCGCTCGGCGGCAGCGGCGTCCAACGGATTTTGAAGTTTGTAAAGTACCTGCCGAAGTTTGGCTGGCAACCCACCGTCATCACTGTCGGTCCGACGGCCTATTATGCCAAAGACGAATCGTTATTGAAGGAAATTGAATCACTCAATATTACGATCATCCGCACAAATTCCCTCGATGCGAATGCAGTGTTGAAAAATAAATACGATGTCGTGAAGATGCCGAAAGAGCGAACACGAAAAATTTTGAATTTTATATCCGATGTGTTGTTCATTCCCGATAATAAAATTGGGTGGCGGCGGAAAGCGATGAGAGCTGTTGGCGAATTGGTCAAGAAGGAAAAATTCGACGTTGTATTTTCAACATCTCCTCCAACAACGGATTTTCTAATCGGCAGAGATATCAAGAAAAAATATAAGATCCCGCTCGTCTTGGATTACCGTGATTCGTGGATGAACTATCCTTTCAAGTATTTCCCAACGCCGCTTCATCGTTATATTCATTATCGAATGGAGCGGTCTGTTCTGCGTGCTGCCGATATGACGGTGACAACGAGCCGCCGCACCAAAGAGGAATTGCTGCGGCGCTACCGATTTCTGACGCACAACGATGTAACAATTTTATCCCATGGCTTTGATCCGGATGACCTTACCATTCCATCGGTGGATATTCTTCCGCGAATCGGAAAAATGCGAATTACCTTTTCGGGAATGTTTTATGGAACAATCACACCGGTTTATTTTTTGCGGGCACTTGCTTTAGTTCTCAAAAAAAATTCGGATCTGAGGGGAAGAATCGAAGCGTGTTTTGTAGGATTGTTTAAACCGGAATATATCAATTTAATTAACGACCTCGGTTTACAAAATTCGGTAAACCTGCTTGGCTATCTCGAACACAAAGAGTCAATAAAATATCTATTGGCTTCGGATGTTGTATGGGTGATAATGCAAGATGATTTAACAACGCCCGGAAAAATTTTTGAATACATCGGAACAAGGAAAAAAATTCTCGGCTGTGTTCCCGCGGGATATATTCGCGCGCTTATCGAAGAAGCAGGAGGTCTGTGTGTTGATCCGACGAATGTTCAAGAAATAGCAGATGCCATTGTTCAATTGTACCATTTATATGAACACAAACAGCTGTATGGCGCGAAACCTGAAATTGTTGAAAAATATGATCGCGTTACATTAACAGGTGAACTTGCTAAAATATTTACAAAGTTTCTTGAGGTGTAATATATGAGGGTGCTGGTGATTGGGTCAGGCGGGAGAGAGCATGCCATCGTGTGGGCGTTAAAAAAAAGTCCGCACGTGACAAAAATATTTTGTGCGACAGGCAACCCCGGTATTGCACAGCTTGCTGATTGTGTTGCCATTAAAGCTGAGGATATTTACGGCCTTGCGCAATTTGCACAAACGAATAAGATTGATTTGACAATCGTCGGGAGCGAATCGCCGTTAGTTAAAGGTATCGTCGATCTTTTTGAAGAGCGGGGGTTGAAAATTTTTGGACCGTCCAAAGCCGCAGCTCAGCTGGAGGGGAGCAAAATGTTTTTAAAACATTTTTTGAAGCGGCACAACATTCCCACGGCAATATACCAGACATTCAATCAGTCGGAATTTCAGCAGGCAAAAGACTACGTTGTAGCGAACCCTTCTCCGGTTGTGATTAAAACCGACGGACTCGCCGCAGGGAAAGGTGTTGCCATCTGTCAGTCAAAAGAGGAAGCAGTCAAAACTCTGAAAGAGTATTTTGAAGCCAAGGTTTTTGGAGATGCCGGAAGCAATATTGTCATTGAAGAATTTATGACCGGTGAAGAAGCGTCAGTCTTTGCAATGTGCGATGGTGAAGATTATGTCGTCCTTCCATCGGCGCAGGACCACAAACAAATTCTTGACGGCGACAAGGGAAAAAATACCGGCGGCATGGGAGCGTACGCACCCGCACCGATTGTGACACAAGAAATTCTAAGTCGAGTTGAAAAAGAAATTATTCAACCTACCTTGCTTGGAATGAAAGCAGAAGGGTATCCTTACAAGGGCTGCTTGTATGTAGGATTGATGATTACTTCGAACGGTCCTAAAGTGGTGGAATACAATGTGCGGCTAGGAGATCCCGAAGCGCAGGTTGTCCTTCCGTTGATTGAGAGTGACGTCTATGAATTGTTTTCTTTATGCGCCTCTGGCGACGTAAAAAACTATCTTCTAAAATTGAAAAATGCTTCTGCGGTTGTTGTTGTCATGGCATCCAAAGGATATCCCGATGAGTACGAAACAGGGAAAGAAATAACTGGTTTAGATTCAACGGAAGAAAACTCTGTTGTGTTCCACGCCGGCACAAAAAGAGAAGGAAACAAAATTCTTACTTCCGGTGGTAGGGTGCTGGGAATAACGGCTATCGGAGAAGGACTAAGTGCAACAATTGAAAAGGCGTATCGGGCTGTAAAAAAAATATCATTCGAAAACGCATATTACCGGACTGATATTGGCTACAAAGGTTTACAACGACTTCACTAAATATGCAGTAA
>JAQUOA010000186.1 GCA_028749215.1 Bacteroidota bacterium | reverse complement strand
TCTGCATTAGGGCTTTCTTATGTGCTCGGAGCATCACTTGCGGCAACAGCAATTGGCGGCGTTATATTTGGAATTCTTTCTGATCGATTTGGACGAAAAAGTGTTCTCCAATGGACTATCCTTACCTACAGCATTGGGACATTTTTATGCGGTCTCGCTTCTACCATTGAAATGCTCCTTTTTTTCAGAATCATCACCGGCCTCGGTGTTGGCGGTGAGTGGGCTACAGGGCAAACCTACGTTGGAGAAACATTTCCGGCAAAGGTCCGTGGAAAATATGGAGCAGTGATGCAGACAGGCGCACCGTTCGGCATTGTGCTCGCTTCAATTGTCGGAGGATTTGTTGCACCAGAAATTGGGTGGAGATTATGTTTCTTTCTTTCAATCCTCCCCGCTTTGCTTGTTGTCTTCATTCGTAAAAGATTACCCGAATCTGATGTGTGGCTGGGAAAAAAACAAGACAACATAACTGCAAAAGAAAAAATTTCTATTAAGCAACAGAGCACATTTTTACAATTATTCTCGTCACCATATAGAAAATTATTCTTACAATCCTTGGTTCTTGCAGTCTTCGATATGTCGGCATATTGGTTCACATACAGTTGGATGCCGGGATATCTGCACCAACAACGGCACTTTACACTTACTAAATCTGCAATATGGATGTTGGTCACTCAAGCGGGTGGCTTGATTGGATATCTAACATTCGGAATTGCGGCAGACAAATTTGGACGAAGGCCTGCGTATTCAGTGTATTCGTTCATTATGGCACTTGGATTACTGATGATTACATTGATGTGGGAAGATGTTGTCATCTATCCTTATCTGGCATTATTATTTATGTTTCTTGTCGGATTCGGGACAGGAATGTTCAGCGGATACGGCCCCCTTTTTACAGAACTCTTTCCCACTTCCATCAGAAATACGGCAATGGGCTCTGCATTCAATTTAGCACGAGGCATACAATTTTTTACACCGGTTGTTATTACATTGATTGCAGAAAAGTACGGACTCGGCGGCGGCATTTCATTGGCCGCACTCTTCGCTCTTCTTACAGGGATTTGGATTTGGACATTTCCTGAAACTAAAGGAAAACCGCTTGATCTTTGACATAAAATCTGTCTACCACCAATTATTTCTGAAAGGAAAATGCATATGAAGATATTCATCTCTATTGCGGCTGTGCTGGCTTGGATTTTTGGAGCAATGCTTCTCTTCATTCCTTCCGAATTTTATGCGCCGACAGGAATTGTTATGACTCCAATGATTGCTACAATTGCACAAGCACATGGCGCAACATTAGTCGGACTTGGTGTTGTTGATTGGCTAGCAAGAAATGCGGAACGGCAAGGCTTAATTGCGGTATTAACGGGCAATCTCGTTGTGCAGATAATATCACTCCTTATTGTTTTGCGAACAATGTTGCTTGGAGCAGGACTTTCAGTGGCACCCGGCATCATCATTCATATTGTGCTCGGTAGTTTTTTCGTGTTTTTTTTATTGAAAATAAAAAAAGTGCAAGCACGTTAAGTTCACAGCTTGACTTCAACTCTTCGCTTCTCTACATTAAAAACATCAACTCACCAAAGGAGGATTACGTATGAAGGCAAAAGATATTTTGCAATCCAAAGGGGGAACAATTGTGAGCGTCGTTGAAGATGCCACGATATTTGAAGCAGCTACTGTATTGACGAAACAAAAGATCGGGTTCTTGATTGTTAAAAATATCTCAGGAAATGTTGTCGGCGTGCTTTCGGAACGTGACGTTGTTCAGAAATGTGTCTGCTTGAAAAAAGAATCTGAAAAGACTTCAGTTCGAGATATCATGACACCGAAAGAAAAAATTTTAGCTGCATCGGAAGACGACGATATCCAGAGCCTTATGAATACCATGACGGAAAAAAAGATCAGACACCTTCCTATTTTCAAAGGTGATCAGCTATGCGGCATTATTTCCATCGGAGATGTCATTAAAAATATGCTGGATGCAAAAGACCACGAAATTAAAACTTTGTCGGCATATGTATCCGGAAATTATCCAGGGTAATTTTAATAAGTATGGAATAGAAATATTAAGGAGTTGCGTGACCAAAACCCATTCAGGAATTATTCGCAGCAATCCATTTTAGTATGAGTTTCCGTTTGAGTTTGTGTGGCAGTGTGAGATACTTTTGGACTGACAAGAGGTATTCCAAGGTTCATTCCTCGCAATATGAGAATAACTGCAAGCGTGAGACTTAAAGCCGGCACAGCACGGGTAAAAAGAGAACGAAACTTTAGCGAAATCAATTTACCAGCCATCGCGACCGCAACTAACGCAGGAAGTGTTCCGACACCAAACACCATCATAAACAGCGCACTTTTCCATACATCTGCAACAGCCGTTGCACCGACCAATGCCGTGTATACAAGTCCGCAGGGCAAAAAGCCATTTAGTATACCCATCGCAATAAGAGCAACCATTCCGCGTTTTTGAATCAACATCGCAAATTTTGTTTTTACAACAGAATAGAGTTTCGCCATCGGTGAAAATTTTTGCAGGCGGGATTTCAGGCCTAATGGAATTATGACTGTCAGCAGAATCGATAGGCCAAGAACGATGGACAAATTCTGTTGAATGCCGGCAAGAAAAAGTTGATTGCCAAACAAACCAAGCAACGCACCAAGAAATCCATACGCCAATGCTCTTCCGCTGTTGTACATTATCCTTTCAACAATAAATTTCCATCGGGATTGTGCCTGCGTAGGTATTGCAAGCACAAGCGGTCCGCACATGCCAACGCAGTGCATGCTGCCAAGAAGTCCTAAAGTAAAAGCTGCAATCAGTTCCATCGCATTTATTGTATAATAACCGGTTGTTCGTTATAGTACTGATTATTGCCAACGTTCCACGATATCTTTATGCGCCACATTCCCTTTGCCATCCGATCAGTTCCAATAGTCTGTGAATATGATGAGTCAATTCGAATATCTTTCGAAAAATCTTTTGATTTGTCCGAAGGCCGAAAGAAATTCATTGTTCCCGAATATTTTGTCCTCTCAGCGATTTTTGGAAATGACACAACAAGTGTTGTTGGTGTAAAATTCAGCGCAATTTGATCGGAGAGGGAGTTTGTACTTTTCACCATGTCTATGTGCTGTTGATATTTTAATTCTTTCTCGTAATAATTATCGGTCACGAGATCGACGTTGGTGTTCATGGAGATGTACACCATAGTAAATGTGACACCGGCAAATACAATAAAACTGACCACAATCCAAAATCCCCAGAGCGATTTCTTTTTCATTTGTGCTCTTCCTTTTTTTCTTTCTTTTCAACCGGTCCTAAAAATGATGTCGAGATGCGCTGCACTTCTTTTCCATTGGCATACACTCCAACTTCAACCGGTGTATTCATTTTTTTTACATGATCTTTATCCATAAAAATGAACATCTTAGCCTGCGCAGATTCTTGCGGCAACACGGTAATATCATCCCCAATCATTTTTATGTCGCCCTCACCCTTCAACAGTTTTAATTCAACATGCTGAGCATCAAATGTTTTATTCAACACCTTAATATCGTACAGGTTGCTTACTTTGTCATGCGGCTGATCTTGATAAAACATTCCAGGCGTGCGAAAAACAGTTGTATCAATTTCTGACCTTGTCGCCAACAAATATGTTAAGATAGTTAACAAGACAACCTGCACAACTGAGTATCCAATAACACGAGTAGTAAATATTTTTCGCGTCCGCTCCTTAATGCCTTTTATAGAATCGTATCGAATCAAACCCCGTGGTTTTTTAATCTTCTCCATGACAGTATCACACGCATCAATGCAGGCCGTGCAATTAACACATTCAAGCTGGGTGCCGTTACGAATATCGATGCCTGTAGGGCAAACAACAACGCATTCTTTGCAATCGATACAATCTCCAAGTGCGCGCTCTTGATTTCTTTTCATCTTTCCGCGCGGTTCTCCACGAACAAAATCGTACGCAATTACCAGCGAATTCGGGTCGAGAAGGACACCTTGCAAACGTCCGTAAGGACATACCAAAATACACGCTTGCTCTCGAAACCAAATAAAAATCCAATAAAATATTCCCGTAAAGACAAGCATCGCCGTTAAACCGGCAACATGCTCAGACGGCGGGTCGATGACAATCTTCCACAGGCCATCAACGCCAACGATGTAAGCCAGAAGTGTATTCCCGATGATAAACGAAATTGCAAAATACAAAATGTATTTTGCTCCTTTTTTAATAATTTTTTCTGCCGTCCACGGACTTTCATTCAAACGCTTCTGAGCGCGATGGTCACCTTCAAGCCAATAATCAATCTTTCGAAAAACCGATTCCATAAAAACAGTCTGCGGACAGATCCAACCGCAGAACAATCGACCGTAGACTGCCGTAAAAAGGAAAACAAAAACAATCGTGGTTATCATCATCAACCCAAAGAGGAAAAAATCGTGCGGGCCGAATGGAAAGCCAAAGATGATGAATTTCCGATCGACGATGTTTAAAAGGAGAAACGGATGATCGCCAACTTTAATGAACGGTGTTCCGAAAAGAATAATCAAAAGAATGGCACTCATAACCGTACGTGCAGTGGTGTAACGCCCTTTCGGTTCTTTTGGATAGACCCAATTTCGCTTTCCAGATTTGCTTACGATGCCGAGAGAATCACGAAATGATTGATCATTACCCGAGTCAACATTATTCTGGGATGCAGCTTCGATCATAATTTTACAACAGCTTTCGTAGAATCTTTTGCCATCGGAACCACAGGTTCAACGTACAATTCACCCTGCGGCGATTTTCCGCCGGGGGGATTACTTCCCTGCAGCGACAAGACATAACTTGCGATTTGCTGAATTTGTTTTTGTGAGAAAACAAGTTCCCACGTGATCATACCTTTAGCGGGAACACCTTTTTTAATCGTTCGGTATACATTTTTAATACCGCCGCCATTGATCCAATATTGATCCGTGAGGTTGGGGCCAACAATACCTCCACCTTGAGGACCATGACATGAGACGCAGTATTTTGAAAATATATCTTTCCCTGCATTCAATGAGATTTCGTCTTTTAATGCCACTAGGGTGTTCTCATCAATAGTGCCTCCGGAAGCAAGAAGAATTTTTTTCTGAACATCAGCTGCAGCCATTTCGGCAACATACTCATCAGCAGAAAGTTTGGAAAGACTAAACACGTGGTAGTCCAATAAATACACAACGGCAAATAAAACAGTGATACCGAATAAATAATTGAACCAAGGCGGAATGCGGTTGTCCAATTCGTGAATGCCGTCGAAATCATGCCCCATATCGTGGGCTACTTCCGTCGGCTGAGGAATAACATAATTTTTTACCCGCACGGCAAGATTAATCAGCGGATCGATATTCGTGTTCATCACACCAATGATGTACATCAGTGTGGCGACGACAAAGACCAGAAATGAAACGGTCATGATCATTCCAATTTCCGTTCCGGGATCTGTGGGATATGTACCCGGCGTCGGTGCGGTGGTTTGCTGCGCCAATAACGATGTCTGAAGAAAAATAGTTGCTGCAATTGCAGCAATGGTGTAAGGCAGAACTTTCTTTTTCATAGACTTTCATTCCTATGTTCGAGTTGTTCTTGAGAATCATCGAGCGGAAG
>JAQUOA010000185.1 GCA_028749215.1 Bacteroidota bacterium | reverse complement strand
AGAATGGCACGGAACGGATATCTATCGAGTTAAACGATTTTGGGAAAAACCTTCACCGCTAACGGCACAACGTCTGTATGAAAGTCGCAGCTTATGGAATACGATGATTATGGTGTGTCAGGGTACATCGTTGCTAAGGAAGTATCGCACGCTGACGCCTCAGTTCTTTCGTTCCTTCAAGCGCATTGGCGCTTCCCTCGATTCGCCATTTGAAAAAGAGATGATCAAAGAAGTCTACAGTGAACTGCCTGTCATCAATTTTTCGCGTGAAATTCTTGAACAGAGCGATTATGGACTTGCCGTTATGCGCGTTTCCGGAGTCTATTGGAGCGACTGGGGAACCGAAGAGAGAATTCAAAAAGATCTGGATCATTTGCAATCGATGGAATTGCATGCGCCGGAAGGAAGGATGGAATCTTTCTTGGAGTGATGGTGAACCTATTACCCTTTCGCTGAGCGTAATCCCGCCGCAGGCAGGACAAAAATGATTCCGGCAAAGAGCGGCCTCACTCACCGCCTGTCTCATGATAACGAAATACTGACGTATGACAAAACTCTATTGACAAGTTTCAAACAACCGTTTGATCATGATGTATTCAAAATTATAATTCGTGCATTATTCCTAACGGCAATTTTGCTCATGTAATGAGAAGGCTATCGTGAAAAATGAACAACACATCTCCGCTGAAACACTTCGCACTCTTCCGCTATTTTCAGAACTTACCATCCAACAATCAAAACGTATTATTTCAACCGGCAAGACTGTTCATTATATAAAAAAAGAAATTATTTTTGCGCAAGGCGACGCATACAAAGGATTTTACATATTATTAGATGGTTCGGTTAAAATTTATAAAATATCTTTCGAAGGAAAGGAATCAATACTTCACCTGATTAAGCCATTTGAATCATTTGGTGATGTCCAGCTTTTTGAGGGTGGTGCCTATCCCGTCAATTCACAAGTAATTATTGACTCAACACTTGTCTTTATCCCGCAAAAAGAGTTTGTTCAACTTATCAAAAATAATTCTACCATCTGTTTTAATATGCTGGTCGGTTTTGCAAAAAGAATGCACCGCCTTACCCGAAAAGTTGAAGAACTTTCCACTAAAGATGTGGCAAACCGGTTTGCACGATATCTTCTTGAAGAAATCAAAATCGCCGGGACAGCTAAACTTCCCGAACCTTTCATACGATTAAATATTTCTAAAAATAATATTGCTTCTTATCTTGGGACAATTACCGATACGCTCTCTAGGCTTCTCAAAAAACTACAAAACGAAAAAATAATCCGTGTCGCCGGTAAATCAATCTTTATTCTTGATCTGAATAAATTAAAAGACTTAGCCAGATAATTTCCTATTCTCTTGTTCCTCTTTTTCTTATCAAAAACGCTAAATCCGACTTAAGTCAAAGGATATTTCTTCCAGTAATGGGATATTTCATTTGTAAAAAAAAGGAGATTTACCATGAGACACATATCAGTAAAATTTAAAAGGCTGTTAGCGGCAGTAACGGTTCTCTTTGTAGTTTCATCAACACAAGCATTTGCTCATTGCGACGGTTTGGACGGTCCTGTAATTAAGGATGCCAGGAGGGCTCTTGAGAGCGGGAATGTTAAGCTAGTTCTGATCTGGGTGAAACAAATAGATCAGGAAGAAATTATTTCCGTGTTTAATAAAACTCTTGCTGTACGAAAACTATCGCCCGGCGCAAAAGAATTTGCGGATATGTATTTTTTTGAAACACTGGTGCGGGTTCATCGAGCTGGGGAAGGCGCCCCATATACGGGAATTAAACCCGCTGGTCGTGATCTCGGACCGGCAATCCCCGCAGCGGATAAAGCAATTGAAACCGGTTCTCCCAAGGAATTAGTAAATTTTTTGGACGATGCCATCCATGATGGATTACACCCGCTGTACATGAAAGTTAAAGAAAAAAAGAATTTCAATCCGAATGACGTAAATGCTGGGAGAGAATATGTAAAAGCGTATGTCGAATTTGTCCACTATGTTGAAAAAGTTTATCAATTGAAATCTGGAACGGCTCACAGTGAAGAAGGTTCTGAAACTCATTCACATTAATACATGATTAGTCCCACGTCATAAAGAGGAGGGATTTTCTTTGCTGATACTGAACTTGTTAAGATTTAAAAGGAGGAGAAACAATGAACCATCTCGATCATGTCGTTTCGATAGCAATAGGTTTAGTAACCATTTATTTGACCTGGCGCATTTCCAGAAGGAAGGCATCAAAATTAGAAAATCGAAAAACTATTCGTTGAAGAAGGAGATGATTTTATGTTTATCAATACAATTGAATTTCCGCCGATAAAAGCTGGAAAAGAATCCGAGTTTCTTGAGTGGTTCAAATGGTCAAATAGTATTTACGGAAATTTTGACGGTTTTCTTTCAAGGCGGCTTCTAAAATACGCCAAAGGGAAGAGCGGATTTGTAACTTTAGTTGAGCACGAAAGTGAAAAAACTTTTATGGCTATGCATACGAGCAAAGAACGTCAAGAAGCTTTTAACAAATTAAAACCTTTGTTAGATGGCACGCTTAATGCAAAATTTTACGAAGTAGTAATTGATACGGTGTGAAGAGTGCAACGTGTTGAACGAAACTGGTACACACCAGAAATTATTCTTACGACATATTTTATGTACCAATACTGCATGTTGATATTCGTTAACCACATTAACTTACAAAAAAGGTGAACCTATGATTGATTCAAATGTCGTATTAACAGGACAAACACTTGCCTACACGTTTTATGTCCTCGCAATTATAGCCTTGATGGGATGGTTTGCTTATAAGGTAACAAGAGACGGTTCCGGCAAAGAAATCAAACCGGTAATATTTTATTCATTTGTTGCCTTTCTTGTTGTTATCGGAGTTTCTCTTCATATCGTAACGCTTCAAACAATTCCATGGAAGTCAATGGATTTAAATCGTGCAGAGACCAAAGCCGATAAAGAATTTCATATCACGATGGAGAACCACGAATTTCGGCTCCCTTCCCCGAAACTCATCATAGCAAAAAATGAGACAGTAAGATTTATTGTTGATTCGAAAGATTTAACATATGGCTTTGGATTATTCAAAAGCGACAACACGATGGCATTCCAGATGCAAGTCATGCCAGGTCATCTCAATGATATTCTTTGGCGATTCGACCGTCCGGCTGTTTATTCCATCCGATCAACTGAATATTCGGGTCCCAAAGGAATTAATATGATCGTACGAGATGCAGTTGAAGTAGTTGAATAAATTATTTTACAACTAAAGAGAGGGTTTGAAAATGAGCTTACTACAAACATTCACACATGGTGCACAAGATTTATTCAAACCGTATTCCTTAACGCCGATGCAAAAATTGACTCTACGATTTGTAGTAATTGGACTGATCTATTACGGCGTTGTTGTTATTGAAGGAATGTTGATGAGATTATTTGAAGTTAATCCCAGTCTTGCTTTAGGTGTAGAACCGGAACAGTTTTATGCTATCATGACTGCCCATCCGCTTGTTGGAATTTTTGGTTCTACGTATTCAATCGTCTTTGGTGCGTTTCTTTTCCTTGTACCATTCTTAATGAAGAAACCATTGTGGAGTATAACATTAGGAAACTGGACATTATGGTTCATAGCAAGCGGTACATTTGTGTTTTGGTTTGCGGGATTTGTCTCTCACTACTCCCCGCTTTACACACTGTATTGGCCTCTTCCGGCAGATTTTTCACAGTTCAGTGTTTTAGGAGGAACATTTTTTATTACTGGTATTGCATTGGTAATGGTTGGAACTATTTTTTTTGTTATCAATATATTTAAAACCATTATATACACTCCCGATGGTTGGGAGAAACAACCGAGCGGCGCATTAATAAGATCGGCACTTGGTCTAACCGGTTTAACAAATTTATTTTCAAAAAAGAAAAAAGAACATTTAGTTTCTCTGCCGGTTGCGGCAATTGCAAGAGGGACAGTCGATACAGCATTGAATGCCGGTATTATTCTATTTACCGGTGTTCTCATCTTAATCTATATGGTAGCGGAGTTGTTTGGTACCAGTCTTAAACATTCTTCCATTGATGCCTTATTGTATAAAAATTGGTTTTGGTGGGGACTTGATTTAATAGCAGATGGTCTTGTTCTAATATTTGTAGCCGGTGCTTGGTATTTACTCGCCACTCTGATAACCGGTAAAAAATTGTTTATGGAAAATGTGGCTCGTGCGGCACTTTTTATTGAGATGGTTGTATCATGGACGGTCTGGTCGCATCATTTAATGTCGGATCAAGCACAACCCAATATTTTAAAAATCTTATCCGGAGAAATGGTAACCGCTTTCGAACTGATTACTCAAGGTTTAGCTTTCTTTATTACCCTTGCAACACTTTGGAGCGCCAGACCGTTAAAAATGAGTCATCCGTTAAAATTTTTACTTGGCGGTCTGCTCGGATTTGCTTTAGCTGTTCCGGCCGGTATTATGCAAGCAGATTTAGGTTTGAATAGAATTCTTCATAACACTCAATGGATTGTTGGCCCTCATGTTCACGTTGCTGTTTTGGTGGGATTAACAATGACATTGTATTCAGTAATATATTTTCTCTTTCCAATTCTTACTAACGGAGCCAAACTTTATAGCGAAAAATTAGCAAGCTTTCATTTCTGGGCACATCTATCAGGCGGAATTGGGATGGGTGCTTTCATGGGAATGGCTGGCTTAAAAGGAATGTTGCGTCGCACAATCTACTTTGACGGCGAATTTAATATTTATATGATATTAGCAGCACTTTCCGGATCACTGCTTCTTCTCGCATTTTTAGCTTTCTTCTACAATATAGTGATGAGTGTTGGATTGAATGGTGTGATTGGCATTTTTGCCCCATCAAAAATTGACACAAAAGAACTATTGCCACAAGAGAAATAGTTTTTCAATCAAATCGATCAAGTGTATCGCAGCAGGATGAAGATTAATTTATCCTGCTTTTTTATTTCATTCATTGGACCATCGGGCAGCGGTAAATCAACGTTTCTGAACTTAATCGGATGTTTAGACAAACCGACTCAGGGCAAAGTGTTTATTAATAACATTGATGTTGGATTGTTCAGTCGCACCGAAGGTACCGCATTTCGCAGAGACAATATCGGATTCGTTTTCAATAATTATAATCTCATTTCAGCTTTAACGGTGTTTGAGAATGTTGAGTACCCTTTGCTCATCCTGCGAACTGATGCAACACCTCAATGCGCCAAGTTCACCAACGAAATTCCACACATGGGAACAGCTATCTCCATTCGCAAGTATTGCACGCATGGTCCATTTGCTCTTTATCGCCACGAAGTTCATCCTCATATCAATCGTCCTCGTCAGCATTTTTAATATTATGCCGATCCCAGTGTGCACGAAACCATCATTCCCGCAAAGATTGATTATGATAGAGACAAAAGTGATATTATATTCATTAGAAGCATCCAAGAAACAACGCAGAACTTTTCACAATCAGGATTGGGGAGATTAGGAAAAAGGGGTGTTTTCGTATGATGAATGTAAAGGCCATAGGTTCAGCATCAACGTGGTATTGGGAGAAGTTGATTTCAGTGAAGATGGATGATGATGAAGAGAACCGCCTTGGCAGACTGTTCAACATTTT
>JAQUOA010000184.1 GCA_028749215.1 Bacteroidota bacterium | reverse complement strand
TGCTTCTTCTCACTCAACTTGGAATGTACGTTCCGCCGCTGACGTTTGGTCAGTCGGGGCTTGATTATTTGAATATTGCGTTCCTGCTCATCATGTTGATTTCAACAGTCGGCCTTCTCACGTTTGTAAATATGAAAAGCCTTCGTCAGGCATTAACGCAGCTCCGTGCAACAATGCAAGAACTCACGAATGTCAATGGCCAACTTCAGGAGGAGAACATTGAACGTAAACGGATGGAGGAGATCTTACGGGCAAGTGAGGACAAATATCGAACGGTGGCAGACTTTACGTATGACTGGGAATATTGGATGGGACCCGACGGAAATTATCAGTACATCTCACCGTCGTGCGAACGCATTACCGGATACGCTCCGCAAGAATTTCTTCACGACCCTAATTTGTTTCTCTCAATTATTCACCCAGACGATCGCTCGATTATCACGGCTCACTTGCATAATGCACTACATGCAAACAATGATGTGGATTCACTTGATTTTTGTATTATTACAAAAGAAGGTCATGAACGCTGGATCAACCATACGTGCCAGTCTGTCTACAGCACTGGGGGAGAATGGTTGGGAAGACGAGGAAGCAACCGCGACATCACCGAACGTAAGAAGGCGGAGGCGGAACGCGAAAAACTTTTGAGCGAATTGCAGGATGCACTTACGAAGGTGAAAACCCTTAGTGGATTGTTGCCTATTTGTGCCTCGTGCAAGAAAATTCGCGACGAGAAAGGTGAATGGCAGGTGCTTGAAGGGTACATTCACGGCCACTCTGAGGCGACGTTTACACACGGCGTCTGCCCAGATTGTGCCAAGAAACTGTTTGGGAATGTCACGACTGATCGGACATAGTTGCTGGGTCGGCGCACCGATTATCTTGTTCCCAACGTCTCATGGGGACATTGTAATTTCACATCGGTTGTTTGAAACGGAGTTTCAATTCCGTTCGGTTTCCAAACAGAGTTTGGGAGCGAGATAAAAAGAAAAATAAAACATCAATAAAAAAAATGATCGATGAAGCACATCCTTGGATTTTTTACCATTCTGCTGCTGCCACTCTTGCTTTCTTTTGCGCAAAGCGATTCCTCTGTTTCAAGTGAATGCATTTGGAATCTTCACTTTCAGCAAACCATTGTTACACAGTATCATCCAGATTTTTCTGCATCATATACAGGTGCTAATAGTTTAAAGCCGAGCGAACCGGCACAAACTTCACTCACGTCGACATTCTTTTTTGGAAGAAGGTTGTGGAATGGGGCGGATGTATATTTTAATGCCGAACTTGCCGGCGGGAGCGGCTTGAGCGGTGCAACAGGGATCGCGGGATTTTCTAACGGTGAAACCTTCCGTATTGGCGATCCTTCGTTACGCATCGCCCTTGCACGAGGATATTTAAAACAAGTAATTGCATTGTCGGATGATCGTGTAGAAATTACCGATGGGCCAAATCAGTTTGCTGGCGTTTTACCGGCATCGCGCATTTCGATCGCAGTCGGCAAATTCAGCATCGCTGATTATTTTGACAAAAATAAATTCACCAACGATCCGAGATCGCAATTTCTGAATTGGGCTTTGATGAACAGTGGTGCGTGGGATTACCCTGCTGATACACGCGGTTATACGTGGGGAATTGTGCTGGAATACATTCAGCCGAAATGGGCATTTAGAGTATCGAGTACACTTGTTCCCACCGAAGCCAACAAATCTGAGATGGATCTTAATATTCACGCCGCGCGATCCGAAACGGCTGAACTTGAATATGCCTACCAATTGGCGGATCGTAAAGGAATTTTCCGTGTGCTCGGATCATACACGCAGGCACACATGGGAAATTACCAACAAGCTGCAGCAGATACTTCTGATGGAATAGATATTGTAAAAACGCGAGCGTATGGACGGACGAAGTATGGTGTTGCATTGAATGTTGAGCAGCAGCTTTCCGATTTTATCGGTGCATTTGCAAGAGCAAGCTGGAATGATGGGAAGAATGAGACGTGGATGTTTACTGAAATCGATCGTGCATTTGCATTCGGCGTTCTTGCCGATGGTGCGCTCTGGCAGAAAAATGAAGATCGGTTTGGAGCAGCTTTTGTTCTCAACGGCATTTCAGAAGATCACCGTAAATATCTTCAGGCAGGCGGGTATGGTTTTATCATCGGCGACGGACACTTGAATTACTCGATTGAAATGATCGGTGAATTTTTTTATTCATGGTCGTTGATACAAGGAGTAGTGTGGCTCACCCCCGATTATCAGTTCGTTGTTCATCCTGCATACAATCGCGACCGCGGACCGGTGCACATTTTTGGCGTACGAGTGCACACAGAATTTTAGATGTCGAGAATCTGAAGAATAAAAAGGTGCATTGCATCTTATCCCTAATCTCGTGCCATTTCAAAAGAATCACTGTGGTGAAGTGAGTCCAATTAAATTGAGAATTGACAATCCCAAAACTTTCCATTAATATCGATAATGAAATTACGATGAATATCCTTCTGTATGAACGCAGAAACTTTCTTACACTGAACAATGTTTTGTTTTCCATGAAACACCTCTTGTTTTGATTTTTATTGATTTACCTCTTTCCTTATGTTAAAAAGGTCTGGCTTGTGGTACATGGTGCACGTTCATTTTGGAAACTAGTCTAATAGCAATTAGTCGCCAGAAAAGGCAAAAAGAAGGCAAAGGTAAAGCGCAACTAAGTAAAGAATGACTGACAATCCACACTACACCCTTACCGATCTCACGAAATATTTTTTAAAGCTCGGCACTACAGGTTTTGGCGGTCCTGTTGCTCTTGTCGGTTACATGCATCGCGATTTAGTTGAGCACCGAAAGTGGATTTCCGAAGACGAATATAAAGAAGGGCTGACGCTTGCGCAGCTTGCTCCGGGACCATTGGCTGCGCAACTGGGAATTTATTTGGGTTTCGTCCATTACGGAATTATCGGCGCAACGCTGACAGGATTTGCCTTTGTGATTCCTTCGTTTGTAATGGTCGTTGCTCTCGGCATGGCGTACAGAATGTTCAATGGTTTGCCATGGATGCAAGCAGTGTTTTACGGGATCGGCGCCGCAGTTATCGGAATTATTTCGATCAGCAGTTACAAGCTCACAACAAAATCCGTAGGGAAGTTTACTCTTGAATCTTTCAAATCAAAATGGTTGTTGTGGCTTTTTTATCTTACAACGTTACTCATCACGTTTATCTCACAAACAGAAACGCTTGCAGTGTTCGTTGCCGCAGGGATTCTGTATATGTTCGCTAAAGCGCCGCCGCAATGGGCGAAAAATATTTCTGTAAAATCATTTTTTCTTTTTCCGGTCATCGGTTTTTTTAAATATGATACAACCGCGCTTGAACAACTTGCGTGGTTTTTTGTAAAAGCAGGAGCGTTTGTCTTTGGAAGCGGTTTAGCCATCATTCCGTTTTTACACGGGGCGGTTACGCAGTATCATTGGATTGACGAAAAAACTTTTTTAGATGCTGTTGCGGTGGCAATGATTACACCGGGACCCGTTGTGATAACGGTAGGGTTCATTGGCTACTTGGTCGCAGGTTTTCCCGGCGCTTGCGTTGCTGCAACAGCAACATTTTTTCCCTGTTACATCCTCACCGTAATTCCTGCGCCGTATTTTAAAAAGTATTCAAAAAATATTTCTATCAAAGCGTTCGTCGACGGTATTACGTCGGCAGTTATCGGTGCGCTGACAGGATCTGTCGTAATAATTGCTGTAAATACTCTCACACAACATCGCAGTGTAACGATTGATATTCCTTCTGTTTCCATTGCAGCGGCAACCATCGCCGCATTACTGTACATCAAAAAAATTCAAGAGCCATACATCATTTTGGCTGCCGCCGCCGTTGGGTTAATTTTGAAAACATTTTAACAAATGAAAACAACGAGGATGACGAAAACGTTTTTCATCGGTGCTGCTGCTTTTTTTATTTCTGTAAACGGCTCCAAGGGACAAACACTGTCCGAACATACATCGATGCAACGAAGAGGAACTATTCCCCTGCCAAATGTAGATGGAAGAATTGACCATATTGCTTTTGATAGCAGACGTCGGACAATTTTTGTTGCAGCATTAGGAAACAACACGGTTGAAGTGATTGATGTGAATAAAGGTAAGGTCACTCATACGATAAAAGATTTAACCGAACCTCAGGGTGTAATTTTTATTCCTGAAAGCAATTCAATTTTTGTTGCCAACGGCGGAAATGGGGAATGTGATGTGTTCAATGCGGATTCATTTCTGAAGACTGCTTCTGTAAAATTATCTGGTGATGCCGATAATGTCATTTATGATCGTGCCGAAAACAAAATATATGTCGGTTATGGTAATGGAGGAATTGCCATTATTGATGCGAATACATTCAACCTGCTTGCCGAAATAAAACTTTCAGGCCATCCTGAATCATTTCAACGAGACAGATCAGCCAAAAAGATGTATGTCAACGTCCCAGGCAAACATCACATAGAAGTTATTGACTTGGGGAAATTAACGGTAACCGATACATGGAAAATGAAAGGAGCGTCGGCAAACTTCCCAATGAGTTTAGATGAAACAAGGCACCGCTTATTCATTGGGTGTCGCCATCCTGCAAAATTATTGGTTCTAGATACACAAACGGGAGAAACAATTTCTTCTCTTGATATTGATAGAGATGCAGATGATATTTTTTACGACAGCTCAACCAAACAAATTTATGTAAGTTGCGGCGAAGGTTACCTTGATATTATCAAACAAAATGATGCAAATAGTTATTCTGTAGATGGGAAACTAGAGACACATCGGGGGGCAAGGACATCTCTCTTTATTCCTGAATCGAATCAATTAATCGTGGCATCACCTTCGGATATAAATGCCGAAGCACAATTATTAATTTATGAAAGGAGATAGTAACGATGGACAGAAAACAATTTCTCCAAAACAGTTTGATTCTTGGGGGTGCGGCAATCCTTCCTTCAAACTCTCTCTTTGCCGCTTCGGCGACTGAAGGAGGCATTGATAAAATAGTGGATGAAAACGGAAACTTCATTCAGCAAACGCTGCCGTACTCTGAAAACTTTTTAGAGCCTTCCATGGATGCTGAAACCATGCACTTGCACTATACCTTTCATCACGGCGGGGCAGTGAAAGCCGCCAACAACGATTTGAAAAAAATCAGAGAGTCGTTGGACAGCAACAATCTTGAAACGGTCGATTTCTGGACGAAGAAACTTTCGTTTCATTTTTCATCTCACATTCTTCATTCAATCTTCTGGACAAATCTTACCAACAAACAAACCTCCCCCAAAGGCGAGCTGCAAAGACGAATTGATAAAAATTTCGGCAGTTACGGCAAACTGAAAGCATACATCGCGGCGACGTCAAAGAATGTTGACGGCAACGGCTGGGGAATTTTGGGCTATCAACCTTACTCCGACAGTTTAGTGGTACTGCAGTGCGAGAACCATGAGAAACTGACACAGTGGGGAGTTATTCCATTGCTTGTCATTGATGTGTGGGAACATGCATACTATTTAAAATATAGGAACAAGAGGGCTGACTTTGTTGATGCCTTGTTCAATATCATTAATTGGGACAATGCTTCCCTGCGGCTTGACACAGCGTTGAAATTGGTAAAGTAGCAACTTTCA
>JAQUOA010000183.1 GCA_028749215.1 Bacteroidota bacterium | reverse complement strand
TACCCAATAAATAAAAAATCCATCTGTTATGAGCAGATGGATTTTTTACTGAGAGAAAAACCTCAATTACTTTTTGCCGAGAATTGCGTCTTTCGCTGCTTTTGCAACTTTAAACTTCACAACTTTCTTTGCCGGAATCTGAATAATCTCACCGGTTGCAGGATTACGACCTTGACGTGCTTTGCGATCCACCAACACTAATTTTCCGATGCCGGGAAATGTGAATTGATTTGCTGCTTCTTTATAAGCAAGTTTCGACAATTCTTCGAAAATCTCCACCACAACTTTCTTTTTCAATCCGAATTTTTCGGCAAAGTGGCTAGCGATTTGCGTTTTTGACATTGCTTTTCCCATGAGATATTCCTTTATGATGATGAGTGATTGGGTAAATGTAATAGGAAATTATATTTTCATGAACTTTTTGAGAATTTCTACCTTTGCAACCTTTGCTACTTTAAATTTTACAACTTTCTTTGCAGGAATTTGAATTGTTTCACCGGTCGCAGGATTGCGTCCCATGCGTGCTTTACGGTCAACCAATACTAATTTCCCAACCCCCGGCAGTGGAAATTGATTTACTGCTTCTTTATACGCCAAATTTGCTAGTTCCTCAAAGAACTGAACAACGACTTTTTTCTTCATCTCGAATTTTTCCGCAAAGTGACTTGCTATTTGTGTTTTCGTCATTGCTTTCCCCATGGCAACCTCCTAATAAAGGTGATTAAGTTAGTTGATTATAGTAAATCTCAAATAAACCTATGTAAATATATGTATTTTCTAGTTGATGTCAAATAAGAATGCGAAAATAAAGGGCTTTTTGAAAATTCTCAAAAAGTAAGCCAAATTCAATAGGTTTAAAAAATATGCTCAATTTTGAGAAATTTTATGGTTATGAAGGTAAGTTTAGCGAGATAAAACAAAAAATCCCCAATAATATTGGGGATTTTTAAAAATATTTTTTTATTGCCAAAGAAATGCGATGGAAGTGACGATAATTGCAGAAGAAATAATGATGATTAAAAAAACAGGATTCGGTTTTTGATATGCACTAATTTTCTTTTTGTACAATGTTGCCGTTGTTGCAATTTCAATCGCGAACAACAATTTTACTCCTATTTTCATATGGTTCACTTGTGACATCAAAAGAAAAAAAAGAATGAACCCGGTAAGAAGTTGCGTATGCGATGCTGCCATTAAGTACGTTGAAAATTTCTTTTGGATTTCAACTGCTAATTTTTTTTTGGCGAAAAGATATATGCTGGTAAAGACAATAACCAGCATTCCGACAACATGAAGTACATAAAAAATACCATGGATCATACTATTTCCTTTAGATATTATTGATTACCAATGAATTTAACTATAATTTGAAACAAAACTAATACAAATCCTCATGTTCGAAAAAGAAATAGAAAGCTTTCAAAAGATCGTCCAAGATAACACCATTGGCAATACACCGTCCATAGCCCTCAAACACATTCTTGAATCTAACATCCCTTCCAACGCAAAAAGTTTCTTCAAGGCAGAAATAGAATCACTTTTATTTCAGGAACGAAAACATGAAGTCCGTTCTTTAAAATTCGCATATCACCAGGAAGATATCGTTTTACTGCAAGATCAAATGGACACGCTGCTGGTATATCATTATACATATTCTGAAAAAGAATTTTTTGATGCATTAGATCGGTGCATTCATTTCCTTTTTAATTTTCTCTGCCGCCCGTTGTGGACATTAGAGAACTTTCTGTATGAAGAAAATAATACGCTTCCGATTTATGACTTGAATCTTAAGTTTCGGTTTTGTGCCGATTACAATTACTACTGGTCAATCTTAGAACAATATCTTCTTTCTAAAAAGAAAACTGAATTGACAAAAGATGAAGCAATGCATCTGTTGCACAAGATCGACGCTGAGCTGATTAAAAATCATTCAGCTGTTGAGGTCGCTAAGATGACAGAACCGTTTTTTGATTTTGTCGGATATATTCAACAGCATACTGAACGAAATTCTCAACAAGGGATTCCCGTAAAGGCTTTGGTGTATTTTTTTGAAGACAAGAGGCTGAATTCAGTTGCACAACATTTGCTCAAGATTCGTGAGAAAGGAAAATATTTTCTTCAATATGCAGAACTTATTGATATTCTAAAAGATACATTCGTAAAAAAGGGATTTTCAGTTGAGGAAGAAGTGGCAAAACTGACTCAAACGCAGTACAGTAAAAGCAACGGAATCCTCCTTTCTTTCCTTGAAAGCGAAAAACGAGCAATCGTAAAATTGGTATTTAAAAATGATGAAGCACATTATAATTCAGTTGTAGAAAGTATTACGTCATCTATTTCGTGGGATGATGCAGCACTGTCACTCGATCATTTTTTTACAATGAACGATGTCGATCCGTTTTCACGTGAAGCAATTCTGTTCACGAATGCTCTTCAGTCTTATTTCTCTAATCAGCAATCGAAAGATAGTATCTAAATGTTTATAGATTCGGCTAAAATTTATGTAAAATCAGGCAAAGGCGGCAACGGGATCATCCATTGGCGGCGTGAAAAGTTTATTCCAAAAGGCGGGCCGGACGGAGGCAACGGCGGTGTCGGCGGTGATATCGTCATCCGTACAGATAAACAACTCAACACACTGTTAGATTTTCGTTACCACAAAAAATTTATTGCCAAAGATGGAAATCCAGGGGAAGGGTCAAATAAAGAAGGACGATCGGCAGATTCGATATACGTGAAAGTTCCGGTCGGAACAATTATTCGCGATGCTGAAACCGGCGAGCTTATCGCTGATTTGGTAAACGACGAAGAAGAATTTCTTATTGCCAAAGGCGGAAGAGGCGGTAAGGGAAACTGGGTGTTTCGATCACCCACCAACCAGGCTCCTCGGGTTTGCACACCGGGAGGAGCAGGGCAGGAATTTTGGCTCGAGCTTGAGCTAAAGTTGCTTGCCGATATCGGCTTAGTGGGATTTCCCAATGCAGGAAAGTCGACACTTATTTCAAAAATTTCTGCCGCCAAGCCAAAGATTGCCGATTACCCGTTTACGACACTCGTTCCAAATTTAGGGATGGTTTATTTCAAGGAAGAAAAGAGTTTTGTGGTTGCGGATATTCCGGGACTTATTGAAGGAGCTCACGACGGGAAAGGACTTGGTATTCAATTCCTTAAACATATTGAGCGGACGAAAGCCTTATTGTATTTGATTGATTCATCGAGTGCAGACATTCAAGCCGAGTACAAGGTATTGATCAAAGAGTTGAAAGAGTTCAACAAAAACCTTCCGAAGAAGAAAAGCATCATTGCCATTACAAAAATGGACATTGCTGATGATGCTAAACGGAAAGAGTTGAAAAAATTAAAATTTCCTAAAACCGTTCCTGTGCACTTTATTTCATCTGCAACAGGAGAAGGAATTGAAGAGTTGGTCTCTGCCATGTGGAAAATGGTATCCAAAAAATGACATGCCCTCTCATCGATTTTAAACTTGTTGAACCAAATTATGACGAATGAAATCCAAGCGCACCTCTGATTCTACCGCGACCGAACAGCTGATTGCCGAAAAAGAGTTCGAGAACACTCTTCGTCCGTCGGCCTTCATTGAATTTTCCGGTCAGCAAAAGATTGTCGATAATCTAAAAATATTTATTGCCGCGGCTAAAAAACGGGGCGAATCACTCGACCATGTCCTGCTGACGGGTCCTCCTGGACTTGGCAAAACCACTCTGGCGTTCATCATATCACACGAGATGAGGTCTGATATTAAGGTAACATCAGGTCCCGTGCTTGATAAACCCGCCGACCTTGCCGGCATTCTGACGAATTTAAATGAAGGCGATGTTCTCTTCATTGATGAAATTCACCGAGTCAATGCTGTGGTGGAAGAGTATCTCTACTCTGCCATGGAAGATTTTCGGTTGGATATAATGATTGATTCAGGACCAAGCGCACGAAGCATTCAGCTTGCACTTCCAAAATTTACACTTGTCGGTGCAACAACTCGCGCCGGACTTCTCACTGCCCCGCTTCGCGCACGATTCGGCATCACCAACCGTCTGGATTACTATACACCCGAAATCCTGTTTACTATCATCGTGCGTTCGGCCACGATTTTAGGAATTGAAATTGATAAAGAAGGCGCCATTGAAATTGCAAAACGGTCTCGTGGAACACCGCGCATTGCAAATCGTTTGCTGAAACGATGCCGCGACTTTGCCGAAGCAGATGTAAAACTTTCTCATCATCGAGGCATCATCACTAAAGAAGTTGCTCAGTATGCATTAAAAGCTCTTGAAGTTGACGACTACGGCCTCGACGACATGGACAAGCGCATTCTTCGCGCCATCATAGATAAATATAATGGCGGACCGGTCGGCATCAGCACACTTGCCGTTGCCGTCGGCGAAGAAGCCGGAACAATTGAAGAAGTGTACGAACCATATTTAATTTTAGAAGGATTCATCAATCGCACTCCGCGCGGACGCGAGGCAACAAAATTGTCGTACGAACATTTTGGAATGAAAAAGAAACAGGTTAATCAAAGCACATTGTTTTAAAAAATTTCCACTGGCAGCTCATACTAAAATTTTTCACCTTATTCCATGGATAAAGATCTTCAATCCGTTCAAGAAGCGCGAGAGTTGGTAGAAAAAGCGAAGGAAGCACAGCTTGCCTTTCGCAGTTACTCGCAAGAGCAAGTTGACACTATTGTTAAGGCAATGGTGGACGCTGGATTCGCCGCAGCAGAACGACTTGGACGAATGGCACATGAAGAAACCGGTTTCGGGAAAGTAGAAGACAAGAAAAAGAAAAACGAGTTTGCTACGCAACGGGTTTGGGAATCAATTAAAGATCTCAAGACCGTGGGTGTTATCGGCGAAGATAAAGAAAAGAAAATTATCGAACTCGGTGAACCAATGGGTGTTGTCGCCGCACTCATCCCTTCCACAAATCCGACGTCAACGGCAATGTTCAAAGCAATCATTTCGGTTAAAGGCCGAAATGGATTTGTCGCCTGTCCCCATCCACGCGCAACGAAAAGCACACTTGAAGCAACACGCGTTGTCTCTGATGCCGCAGTAAAAGCCGGAGCTCCCCAAGGATTAATCAATTGCCTTGCCACTCCAAGCATCGAAGGCACCAATGAAGTAATGAAACATAAACTTACCGCTGTCATTCTTGCCACGGGAAGCAATCCGATGGTGAAAGCGGCGTACAGTTCAGGCAAACCGGCTCTTGGCGTCGGTTCGGGAAATGTTCCTGCTTTTATTGAACGCACTGCTCATGTACAAAAAGCCGTTGCTGATATTGTCTCAGGAAAACAATTTGATTACGGTGTTCTCTGTTCCACAGAATCAGGCGTCATTGTCGACACGCCGATCAAAGATCAAGTAATTGCCGAATTCAAAAAATTGAAAGCGTACTTTGTCACGACCGATGAAAAAGAAAAATTGAGCAGAATGATGTTCGATGCGAAGGGTGCTATCAATCCGGACGTCGTCGGAAAATCTCCGGCGTTCATCGCACAGAAAGCAGGATTTACAGTGCCGGCAGATACGAGTGTTCTCATAGCAGAGCTTTCAGGAATCGGGAAAGAATATCCACTCTCCCGTGAAAAGCTTTCACCCGTACTTTCATTTTATATTGCCGACGGTTGGCGCGAAGGATGCCACCTATGTTGGCAAATGTTGGAATTTGGCGGGCTTGGAC
>JAQUOA010000182.1 GCA_028749215.1 Bacteroidota bacterium | reverse complement strand
TTGTTCCTCCAGATTCTTTCCAATGTAACTCCGGCAAAGTTCTACCTCGTCATCATGAGAAGTATAGTGTTGAAAGGGGTAGGTATTCAAGCTTTTTGGGAGCAAGTAATTTACTTGTGCATTTTTATTACCGTTGTTCTCACCATTGCGGTGAGACGATTAAAACACCGACTGATGTAATACCATGACACTGCATCGAATACAAGCAATGCTTAAAAAAGAATTCGGACAGATCCTGAAGGATAAACGGATGCTGCCGATTATTTTTGTTGCGCCGGTTTTGCAGCTGATATTTCTCGGCTACGCGGCATCACTTGATGTGAAAAATATTTCATTTGTTCTCTGCGATCTGGATAAAACAGCGGAGAGCAGAGCATTTGTTCAGTCATTTACAAATTCCGGATATTTTGAATTGCGATATTCAACCGAAGAATATAAATCGGTCGGAGAATTTTTAGATAATAATAAAGTTTCAATGGCATTGATCATTCCCCATAAATTTGGCGATAATCTGTTGCGCCGTCAGCCTGCAAATGTGCAGATCCTTTTGGACGGTAGCGAAGGGAACACAACCGCGATTATCATGAACTATGCCAATCAAATCATTGCCCGATTCTCTGCTGAAAGAATGGCGAAAATTGTCGGTGACATCAAAAAATTAGGCGGGGTAAATTTGGAATCTCGTGCGTGGTATAACCCGACTCTCGTCAGCAGAAAATTTATGGTGCCGGGTGTTTTAGTTTTGATCTTATTGCTCACGACAATGAATTTGACCGCAATGGCAATTGTCAAAGAAAAAGAGATCGGCACATTGGAACAACTTCTAGTGACACCGCTGCGGCCTGTCGAAATGATTCTCGGTAAACTCATTCCATTTATCATTATCGGATTTATGAATGTAACGGTTGTGTTATTGGTGATGAGTTACGGATTCAATATTCCTATCCGAGGAAGTGTGCCGTTGCTTTTTTGTCTTACCGGCTTTTTCCTCTTGACCACACTTGGATTGGGTTTATTTATTTCAACAATTTCGCACACGCAGCAGCAGGCAATGATGCTGGGTATGTTCGGCATTATGTCGCCGATGATGTACCTCTCCGGATTTGTTTTTCCAATTGAGAATATGCCGGTGATTCTTCAATATGCATCCCTGGCAATTCCTATGAGATATTTCCTAGTGGTTGTTCGTTCGATCATTCTGAAAGGATCAGGGTTATCGGAATTATGGTTTGAGGCAGGAATGCTTCTCAGCATGGGCATCGTGATACTTGCGGCGAGTGTACTGCGATTTAGAGAAAAACTCGATTAATGGAGTGGAAAGCCAAGTGATAAATACGACTCAACCGGACCAAGCGTAATTGGTTGATCCAGTAAATCCCGTCTGATGTAAAAACTTCTTCCAATCGAAATATTTGCGGGCCCAAGCGGCGTATCAAGTGAAAGACCAACGCCGATGCCGTGATGAAAATCGCGGATGCGAATATCTTCGCGTTGAGGCCAGATGTTCCCAAAGTCATATCGCATTTTAAAATATGTGTCCCAAATGATTTTGAACGGTACCAACATGCGGTATTCCAAACTGGTTAAGAAAATTTGCCGTCCGCGTTCATCATCTTCTTTCATTCCAAAAAAAGAATCTTCACCACCGAGAGAAAATTGGTGGGTCAATGGGAGCGTCTGATCGCCAAAGCCAACTATAATTTTAGGACGGAATGTGCTGTTCGAGATGGAGGTGTTGGTTTCGTACGAAAAGAAAATTTTTGAATACCCGACATCGCCAACCAATCCTTTAAATGTGGATGTTGCAGTTTCCCATGAAAAATTTGTCTGTGATCCTGTTCGTGGATAAGGATATCGGTCACGAGAATCAATTATAGAGCTGAGACGCAAAGATTGAAGAGTGAATTGTGTCGGATCATATCCGCGTCCCGAAATAAATTTTATTTCATCAGCTTCAAGTTTGTAGTCTAAGTTTACTGTGCCTAAGCGTTCAACTTGTTGGCCAAATGAAAAAAGCACCCCGTATAATATTTGGCGATACTCGCCGGCCTTCGATCGTTTAAACCGAATTTCTGATTTTTCCGTTGGATCATTTTCGTAGGTATTGATGTCCGTAAGATCGTAGTAGCCATTGAAGTTAAAAGAAAAGTAGGTGTTAAAAATTCTATTGGCTTTAAAGTCGAAAACATATTTTCTGTTGCGAACGCCCCCCGCGCCGCTTAGGCCGATTTCGGTTGCTGTGCCAAGTAGATTTTCATTACGAAATTCAAGCGAAGCTTGCAGGCTTCTTTCATTGTCAATTCTCAAACCCATTCTTGACAACTCAGATGTTTTTTCTTCGAGTTGAATGATGATGACTGGAAAGTTATCTTCATATGCCACATCGATAAGTACCTGGTCGAAAAGATTGGTGCTAAATAGATTCGCTAATGTATTTTTTCCTTTACTTACCGTAAATACGTCGCCTTCTTTAAACTGCAGTTCGCGCCAAATGACCCAATCGCGCGTCGTTTCTTTCCCTTTAAGGTAGATTTTATAAATAATGCCTTCATTAATATTCACCGTCAACATGCCTGAAGCGCTGTCAAACGCAACGTCCTGAATTCTTGCGAGCGAATAACCGTTGTTTCGATATCGAGTTAAGATATCTTCAAACACCGAATGCAATTTCGGATAATTGAAGGGTTTGGTTTTCAATGAGTCCAAAAATGGCATGATCTCTTCAGAAGGGATCAATGAATTTCCCACAATGGATATTGATCGTAGTGTAGGATTTAATGAAGCATGAATAGTAATATCTGCAGTGGAATCTCGCATAACAACTTCTGCATACACATCGGCATACCATCCTTCGGCATAAAATTTTCCAAGAATTTCTCTCAACTCAGAAATCGAAATAATATTTCCGGTGTGAAGCGATTTCAGTGTTGTAGTAAAAAAAACGGTATCTACAAAGGATGATTGGATCGTCAGCGAATGAATTATCATTGCAACATTTGAAAGATGGGAATCAGTATTCAACACTTCTTGTTTCTTATGCTCAAGCGCATCTTGTATTTCTGATATTTTTGTTTCGGCAGCGGCAAATCCTTTTTCAATTGCCTGTTCAATGCGCGTAAAATCGACCGCTGAATAGTTGCCAAGATCGGGTGTGATTACAACGGTTGCACTGTCAAGAGATCGCTTGTTAGCTTCTTGTGCCATGATGTTGACAATCTGGTCGGTAACTTCCCACGGATTGTTCATTTGCGATGATGTGCGCAACGGACTGACAGTGTTGACGGCAATAATAATATCTGCCCCTAATTTTTTTGCCACATCGACTGGAATATTTGAAACCAAACCGCCGTCAGTAAGTTCCAGAGAATCTTTTTTGAGCGGATTGTAAAGGAGAGGCACGGAAATGCTAGCACGAAGTGCTTCAGAAATGTTACCTGAACTGAAGACAATCATTTTGCCGGAAATTAAATCTGTGGCAACACAGCGAAATGGAATCTTTAAGTCATCAAAATTATTAATCGGATGATAAATGCTTTGCAGTGACAATGCATTGATAAAGTTAGTGACTCGCTGACCTGATGAAACTGCCGAAGGGATAATTGGATTTAATCCGTTAAACCGAATCGTGAGTTGTTTTTTGTCCGCCGTTTGTTTTTGAGAAAGGAAAAGATCCCTGCGTTCACTATCCTGAGTTAAAGAGAGGATGTAGTTCCAATCTGTCGTATCGACTAATCTTTCCAAATCAGCGGTTGAATAACCGGAAGCGAATAATCCTCCAATCACTCCTCCAATGCTTGTCCCTACAATAAAATCTATTGGAATGTTGTGTTTTTCAAGCGCTTTAAGTACGCCGACATGAGCAAATCCCCTGGCTCCGCCTCCGCTCAAAACCACAGTAACCGTTGGTCTTTTTATTTCCTTAAACTTAGCCGGAAGTGCGGTGTCTATATTTCTATCAGAATAGAATGGGGAAACTATGATTTTCTTTTCCTGAGAAAAAATTTGGAAAGAAATTATTACAAGTAAAAGAAAAGTGTAATCCCGTTGTATTTTCACAGTAATAAAAAAGTCATAATCAAAAAATAAAACTAAGATACAGTGTACTCGGTAAGCATTGCGTAACCTATGTTGCGCAAGGACTAGTAATGATAAGTATCACAACAAATATACCATTAATTATTCATGTTATAAATAATAAATAACAGGGGGGAAGGAATGATTGAAAATCATCCGTGCTGGAAAAATGTGGCAAAAATATGTGTGTATGTACTGTTTATCGTTGCCATATTTACGTTCTCTCTTCTCACAATGCCGTACGAATATTTTTTTGTGTCGGCAATCGTAGTTCTGGTTGCGTTACGGGGAGTGGAAAAGGAACTTAGGCATATCGATCTAAAGCAATTCCAATTGTTTCGCAATGGATCATAATTGACAACCAGATTTTTTTGGAGTAGGGGAAAGCCATTCAATTAATCGAATGGCTTTTTTGTTTCAACTTTATTGAGTAACTTCATGCAATTCATTTTTAATCTACCCTTATAATTTAAATAGCAATGATTTCATTTATTGTTCACGGGGGTGCGTGGGACATTCCCGATGAAATGCTCGATGCCCATTATCAAGGTGTGAAGAATGCTCTCGAGATTGGCTGGCATATTTTATCCAATGGAGGCAGCGGAGTTGATGCCGTTGAAAAAGCGATTCGCTATTTGGAAGATGATCCGACGTTCGATGCCGGACGGGGTTCGTTCGTAAACGCACTTGGAGAAATAGAACTTGATGCGAGCATCATGAATGGGACATCCTTTCGTTGCGGTGCAATTGCCTCCGTTCAAAATATCAGAAATCCAATTTCACTTGCCCGATTAATAATGGATAAAAGTGAACATGTGCTGATTACTGGAATGGGTGCTGTTCGGTTTGCACTCGAAAACGGGATGCAACAATGTAAAAGCGACGACCTGTTGGTTGGCCGCGAACTTCAACGATGGAAAGATCTTCAAGGGAAGTCAACTTTTTCTACCAAAGATGCGTTCAAGAAAAAGCTACCATCCGATACGGTTGGAGCAATTGCGCTGGATAAAAACGGGATTATCGTTTCAGGGACATCCACCGGTGGAACACCAAATAAATATCCCGGACGAGTTGGTGATTCTCCGTTAATCGGGTGTGGAACGTATGCCGATAGTTCCGTCGGCGGTGTTTCATGCACGGGATGGGGAGAGGCAATCATCAAAGTTGCATTGGCAAAAACTATCGTTGACCAGATGGAGATTAACGGTGATGATCCAGAAGTTGCTGCAAAGATTGGCATAGATCGGCTTCAGAAAAAAGCCGACGGGTTTGGCGGAGTGATTGTGCTGAATAAAAATGGAGTTCCCGCTGTTGCGTTTAATACACCTCGAATGGCGCGCGCTTATCGAACTTCTGAAATGACCACCGATATTGTAGTGGTCTAATCTTCCGTGAAAAAATCTTCTTTAATTGGACATGTTGTAGAATTATATTCTGAGGTTGCCGGTTCTACGAAACCTGCTGATCATCTCATCGATCTATTTTTTCGTTCGCGAAAATATCTTGGCTCCAGTGATCGGCGCTTTATTGCCGAGACTCTCTATGGAATGCTACGACATAAAAAACGGATCGAATGGATCATTGAATCAGCTGATAAAAAAAGTATTTCCCTGTATACCTGCATCGTCTATTTACTCTTGGAAAAGCAAGAAACAAAAGAAAGTTTGATTCATGAAGTGGATGTGCCTGATGATGTCATGAATAAACTTTCACTGG
>JAQUOA010000181.1 GCA_028749215.1 Bacteroidota bacterium | reverse complement strand
CAGAGCAAAAAAATCCATTCAATATCAAAATTACCAGACGCAGAAGAATAAGTGATTGTTGAACAAAGTGACCGTCATTTTTAAAATGACGGTCACTTCTTAACCTTCGGAGGATACTATGAAAACAACAACAGCATACGGTGTATTTGAATTGCGTGAACTGTACCAAAAATATGTTATCAGAGGATTACTTATCGCAGGTACAATCCACATGATGTTGATTTGCGGATATCATCTCTATACTTCTTTGACAAATGATCAAATAGAGTTTCCAAAACGTGTCGGAGGCAGCACCGTAATTATTTATACTCCTCCTTCAATACAGAATACTCAAGTTGTGCCTAATATATCGGTTGCGGCAGGAACTGTAAAACCATCAATCGGAACTCCAATCCCAGTTCCAGACGCGCAGATCGATCCGAATACAACGATTGTCGAGAATAAAGATTTAACACCATCGGTGGGAAATGAAATCGGAGATCCAAATGGCGCGACTGTAGTTATTCCTGATAACGGAGTAACTATCGAAAATGAACCGGCGCCATTTATTCCCGTGGAAAAGCAACCAGTCGTAGTCAATCAAATAACACCGGTATATCCTGAAATTCCTCGCCGCGCGGGAGTTGAAGGAATTGTGTACGTAAAAATGTGGGTAACAAAAGAAGGAAAAGTAAAAAAAGTGGAAGTGGTAAAATCTTCATCGGAACTGTTCGATCAATCAGCAATTGCCGCCGCATTACAATGGACGTTCACACCTGCCATTATGAACAATGGCCCGGTCAGTGTATGGGTAACGGTACCGTTTAAGTTTCGATTGAATAAATAACTCAATCTTCCGAAGTCAAAAAACTTCGGGAGATTCACTATTCGTCCACTTCCAATCGGCGTGAAATATCACGGATGGCGGTAGAGCTTTCTAATAGCTCGGGAAGATATTCTGTCGATGTAACGAAAGTCCACAGATAGGCGACAATCGAATAAATACTTCCCGTTGTAAAGTCATCGATATCAATGGAGATGTACAGCACAAGAAGGAAAATGCCGAGAAGACACGTTCTGATAAAGCCAAAATTGAGCGCGCCCCAGTACGCAATTTTTTGCTCGGCTTTGGCAATGCGTTGGTAGTACGTTTTAATTTTACCGATGTCTTTCGTCGAAAAGATATCGAACGCCTCTTCTTTGGTGTCGTGCAAATCGCCTTGCAACGTCATTACTTTTTTGATGTACAGCTTGGTGGTAAGAAGTAAGGGCAATACAATAAAGAGACAACTTAAGGAAATCCGCCAGTCAAAAAAGAAAAGAGCAATGACGGCGCCGCCAATTGCTATTGATTGTTCAATAATTTCCGGGAATCGATATTGAAAAAAATTAATGTACTCACGTGAAAGTTCTGCCCTCGCCACGGTTTTCGAGACAGAATGGCCGCGCTCATTGGCGGTTTCTGCTACCTGAACAGCAATATGGCTGAACATCGTTAAATAAATTTTTGGATCAACGGCACGGCGAAGCGCTCCGACACCGGAATTTGTTAAGAAGACACCAATCCAAACAATGAGAGGAGTAATCAGCTTGACACCTTCGGACCCCACAGCTTTATCAATAAAAGCATCTATGACTTTACCAAAGACTGTCGGTTCAATAATCCACGCAACATTTTCTATAACGACAAGGGAGATAGCAAAAAGAATGGAGCGATAATATTTTCTAAAAAGCTTTGTTAACAGCATGATTTGTGCGCTTGGTGTTAATCAATCAAAAAAAATACATTTGAAGAAGAGTGTGGAAAGTTGATGCATGGAGATCGAAGGACCCACAGTTGACGATAACGCTTTATTAATGTTCACCCTTAATACTTCGTGACATCAGGTCCTCTGTCGCTTTGTGCGGATCTTTACTTTCGAACATGATGTTATATACCTCGGAAAAGATCGCCATTTCTGCATGGTGTCTCTGTGCAAGATCGACGGCAGATTTGCACGTCGCAACGCCTTCGGCAATCATGATCATTTCGTTCAGGATGTCATCAAGCTTTCTTCCTTTGCCCAATTGTTCACCAACAAAACGATTTCGGCTATGCCTGCTCATACAGGTAACAATAAGATCACCAACGCCTGACAGCCCGGAAAATGTTCGCGACAACGCCCCCATTTTATCTCCTAATCGAGTCATTTCTGCAATGCCGCGTGTAATGATGGCCGCTTTCGTATTATCCCCAAAGCCGGCACCGTCAACGACTCCGGCACCAATAGCAATCACATTTTTTAATGCGCCCCCAAGTTCTACGCCGCGTATATCATCTGACACATAGACACGGAAAAAGTTTGTGCTAAAAATGTTGGCAATAATTTTCGACGTACGTCCGCTGAACGATGCCGCGACAACAGCAGTAGGAATTTTTTTTACCACTTCTTCGGCATGGCTTGGTCCTGAAAGAATGGCAATGTTAGATTTCTTTTCATGCTCCAGCACATCCAGCATCACTTCGGACATTGTCATGAGCGATGTATTCTCAATTCCTTTGGCAACATTCACGATGATGGTTTCGCCGAGATCGAATTGTGCGATATCTTTAAGAATGTTGCGGAGAAATTGCGACGGAACGGCGGCAACGATGACATCTTTTTTCCACGCCGCTTCTTGAATGTCGTTGGTGATTTTTAAATGCTGGGGAAGAATTGTTCCTGGAAGGTAATCGTGATTCGTATGATGCTCTTTCATTTCCGCGGCCTGATCGGTGCGGTAACTCCAGAGCGTCACATCTCGAAAGTTTTCACACAAAAGAATCGCTAACGTTGTTCCCCAGCTTCCGGCGCCAAGTACAGAAATTCGCATAGAGAACTCTCAGATTGAATGAAGAAAATTACGGCCGCTTTGTTCCCTTGAAACTCATCAATTTGTTCTCTGTTCCTTCACGCAATCGTCTGATGTTTTCTCGGTGGGTAAAAATAATCAGCAAACTAATTCCGGCAGCAAAATACACTAAGGTGTGATATCCTCGAATTTCCACATTAAAAAGATTTTCGCGAACAATCATTGTCAATGGAATAGCCATCGAAGCTAGAATAGAACCAAGCGATACATACCTGGAAAGAAGAAAGGCAACGGCAAAAATACCAATGGCAACTGAAAATTCTACGGGGGCAAGGCCCAAAATCATTCCGGCTCCTGTTGCGACTCCTTTTCCCCCTTTAAAACTTGCAAACAATGTCCAGATGTGTCCGAACACAGCGGCAATGCCACAGAGAATTTGCACCACAGTGTAGTCTGCAAACGGCGTCGCATTATTAAATGGAAGAGGATTGGGATCCCAAAAAATTTGCGGGATGTAATACGATGCGGCAACACCTTTTATAAGATCAAACAAAATCACAGCAACACCAATTTTCCATCCCAGCATGCGAAGAACGTTTGTTCCTCCTGCATTCCCGCTGCCGAATTTTCGAATATCGCCCGCAGCAGCAATTTTTGTTGCAATGATACTGGTGGGAATCGAGCCAACGAGATAACTTAACACTAATACTAGGGCAAGATTTTCCATCGTGCTTAATCCTTTTGGTGGTTTATACAAATAGTAAGATGAGAGACACCCTACAAAGTTTAATGGCACCTACTAAATAAAAATACTAAAATCCGGTACTGAAATGCAAGCAATGTTTCCGATAGTGCCCTAAAACATCAAATTTTACGGTACAAAACGCTTCAGCAAAAGTTCCGCCATCAGTAAATCATCCGGAGTTGTGATTTTAATGTTTTCGTAACTTCCTTCAACAATAATTGGAGAAATACCAAGCTGTTCGACCAGAAACGAATCATCTGTAGCAGAGATGTGCTCTTTTTCCGCATTGGCATAGGCGTCGAATAGAATTTTTCGCTGAAACGTTTGCGGGGTTTGCACACTCCACAATGCCGAGCGATTTAATGTCTCTTGTACTCTTCCATCCGTCGTTGCACGTTTCATGGTATCTTTGGCACGAACAGCAACAACAGATGCACCATAAAATTTAGCTGTTTCAATGGATTGGGTAATCTCTTTCATATGTACAAACGGCCTCACCGCATCATGCACAGAGATAATGTCTGCTTTTTCATCGATGGTATTCATCGCATTGAAAATTGAATCTTGCCTGCGCTGTCCCCCTTCAACCGGAGGTTTTACTTTGGTAAGGGAAAATGTGCGCGTAATTTCTTCAATCAGTGGAAAAGAACTTTTCTGTGTTGCCACAATAATTTCATCCACTGCTTCACATAATTGAAATCGTTCCAATGTATGAACTAAAATTGGCTTCCCATCGAGCAATAAAAACTGCTTGTTGATGGTTGCACCCATCCTCTCTCCAAAACCTGCCGCCGGTATGATGACGCTGACAAACATACTTATAAAGTTTTCTCTTTTCCCAAATATTCAATGACAAAATTGAATCGCGGAAATAATTTGGGCAAGTGCATAATACTGAACATCATTACTCCGATAGATAACCGGTCGATCCATGACGACGTGGGCCATCCGAGATGCACAGTGATCTTCTTGTGAGGCAGTTCATAATTAAGGGCATACAAAATTTCCGTCATTCCCTGATAAATTGACTGATTCTGGCTTGCAAACCTAAAATGATTTGGGGCGACCTTTTCGGGAATCCCCTGCCGCGGATGATACAGGCTGACGTACGCCGACGATTGATCATCAATCTGCGGCGAATGTTCTTTCGGCCGGCGGAAATAAATATGAATGTTTTCCGATTCCGATTCGACCAGATAGAAAATCATATTCAACGGCTGGTCGGTCTGCAAAATTTGTTTTATTTCAGGTGCTCGCTTTCGGGCAACGCGAATGCCTACAAATAAAAAGACCGCCGTCACAGAACTCCACATCATCGTGCCGTAGGGTTTGTGGTAGCCAAGGTACAAGAAGCAGCTGAACATGATAAAAAATATTATCAGCGTTCCCAGCCGGGATGTATTAAAGGCGCGGCTGTCTTTCGTCCCTTTTGAATATCGGTAGATCAGCAAACTTCCAAGGTTGATACTGAAACTCGCCAACAAACCAATGGCGTACATTTCGGCAAGAACGGTTTGACTTCCTCCCGTGATGTAAATGATGAAGGAGTAAAACAACGCGTTCGCAATATGAATGCGATACAACGATTGACGGTTGTTCGTTTTTATGATCCAATGAAATCCATACCGATGCGCGACACGTTCCATTAGTTCACTCGATGCTACGTAGGCCGTATTCACCGCCATCATCAGCAACACGCTTGCAAGAATGCCCACGATGTATCCGAACGGAATACCTCCGACCATCTTTGCAAATTGCGTGATCAGATCGGTTTCGTGTTGTGAAAAGTTAATATCGGATGCCAAAACGACCATTGCCAGCAGCGGCGTAAAAATTCCGGTAGTGAGCGCCAAAAAGATATACGCCTTGCCGACTTCTTTCCACGATTTTACCAGGCTGGCAGTTTGAACGACCGACTCGATTCCCGAATAGGCAAGGATACAACTCGACACGCCGACGATCACAAAGAAATAGGAGTTGAAGATATTTCCATAATCTAAGCCAATGGTAACATTGCGAACACTTTGACCAACAGCGCTCCAATTGTGTGCATCCATTTCAAAAAGGCCGGAAGTCAGCAGGTTTATTAAAACAATGGCTGCGATAATAAAAATACCAAACGTCACTTTCGCATTTTCTTTAATGCCGATGATATTCAATCCCGCAACAAACCAAATAATGGAAAGCTGGAATAAAAATTTCCCCCCACTCGTCAAGTGAATAAACGCCATGCCGTTTTCCACGGCGCTTA
>JAQUOA010000180.1 GCA_028749215.1 Bacteroidota bacterium | reverse complement strand
TTTGAACCTATATTTGATCATAACAATAATTAGAACGGAAAATCCCATTTTTATATTGCCATTTTTTATTTCTGTTGTCTGCAATGTTATTCTTGGAATTGGATTTTTTGTGGTTCAACCGAACGAAGCGCGCGTGCTGGTACTGTTTGGAGATTACATAGGTTCAGTACGAGATTCCGGATTTTGGTGGGCAAATCCTTTTGCTGTGAAGAAACATGTTTCGCTACGAATCCACAATTTTAACAGCGAAAAAATTAAAGTGAATGATTTGCAGGGCAACCCGATTGAAATTGGCGCCGTTATTGTCTGGAGAGTTGTCGATTCCGCCCGCGCATTATTTGATGTTGAAAATTATGAGCAGTTTGTTGCCATTCAAAGCGAGACGGCAATTCGCGCAATGGCATCGGAGTACCCGTACGATTCGCATGAAGAAAATATTGCCTCACTTCGCGGCAATCCGCAGGAGGTTGGTGAAGCTTTAATGAAGTGGGTTCAGAAACGATTAGAGATTGCCGGATGTGAAGTCATCGAATCGCGCATCAGTCATCTTGCGTACGCACAGGAAATTGCGCAAGCCATGCTTCGACGTCAGCAGGCGGAAGCAATTATAGCCGCTCGAAGAAAAATTGTTGAAGGAGCTGTCGGCATGGTGCAAGACGCTTTACGCATGCTGGCCGAACAAAACATTGTAAAGCTTGATGAAGATAAAAAAGCGACGATGGTCAACAACCTCATGGTTGCCCTCGTTTCTGACCATGAAGCCGTGCCGGTAATCAATGCCGGAACACTGTATCAATAAGAAAATTTCAGTGCCATGAAAACATTGTCAAACTTTTCAGAACAACAACTCACTATCGTACAGCCGTCATTGTTTAAACGGGTGTATGAATTGCGATCATCGAATGAATGTCTTGCTACACTCCGTTTCCCAAAACTTTTTAGTCGCGGTGCCGAAGTTGAAGGATTCGATGGAAATTGGGAATTTTATTTTCCCAGTTTTTGGAGGAGGGAAGTAGCAATTCGTCAACAAGGATATTCACTGCCGACGGCGAAATTTGTTGCCAACCGATGGGGCGGCGGGGGAACAATTGAACTTCCTCAGGGAACGCGTTTGAAGTATGTCTTCAAAATTTTGAAAAACAGCAATGATATTACTACGGCTTTGGGAGTGCCATTAGTCTCGCTTCACCAAAAATATTTTTCGCTAAAAAAAACCGATGTATTCATCAAATCGCATTCAGATGAACTTGATAAATATCCATGGGTTATCATGCTTGTGTGGTACGTGATGCTGCGGAAGCAGCGACGACAGTGAACACATTTAATTTGTTTCTAGAATTAATTTTATAACCAATGGCTGAAAAGAAAAAATTCCTTTTGAGGTTAGACAACACAGTATACGATGCACTCGAAAAGTGGGCCTCCGACGATTTGCGAAGCATCAATGCACAAATAGAATTTCTTCTCACCGATGCCGTGCGTAAATCCGGAAGAATAAAACAGAACGAACCCCCAACCCCTGCTAAAGAATCATAGTCACGGTTTTCTTGATTATCACTCCCCGATTTTGAATATTGCCTGCAACAAACATCACTATCGCCGGAAATGACAGATAAAGAGCAACCCAAAACGCTATACTTCACTCATTTTTTTTCACTTCTTGGCAAGGGAACCGTCTACTTTTTTGAAGACCTTGGAAAATATTTTTCCATTATCTGGTGGATGCTGGTCAATTCGCGCAACGCAAAGGAATATTCCCGAAACATATTTCAACAAATGGTGACGATAGGGAATAACTCAATTCCCATTGTTCTCTTTGTCTCAACATTTGTCGGCATGGTAACGGCGGTTCAATCGTCCTACCAACTATACGATTGGATTCCGCGAACTGTCGTTGGTGCGCTGGTAACCAAATCTGTGTTGCTGGAACTGACGCCGCTTCTCACAGCGTTGGTTTTGGCGGGAAAAGTCGGGGCTACAATTACCGCAGAACTTGGAACAATGCGTGTGACCGAGCAAATTGATGCCCTTGAGGCGCTCGCCTTTGATCCAATCTCTTTTCTGATCACGCCTCGTGTTATCGCGGGAATTCTCATGTTTCCCATCTTGGTTGTTTTTGGTGATCTCTTGGCAATTCTTGGAGGTATGTTTGGTGCCTCGGCGATTGCTGGAATTTCCAATGATGCCTTTATTGAGGGAATGAAAAATTCGTTTGAAACATGGGATGCCGTTTTCGGAATTATCAAAGCAGTATTTTTTGGTTATATCATTACATCGGTTGCATGCTATCAGGGGTTTAAAGTGCAGGGCGGATCGGAAGGCGTCGGCAAAGCAACAATGAACACCGTTGTTATTACAAGCCTTGCCGTTGTGGTCATGGATTTCATTTTAGCATCGGTTTTGCTCTAATATGATACAGCTTACGAACATCCGAAAAAAATTTGGTGACAACGAAGTGCACAAAGGCATCAACCTTGAAGTGCACCCGAATGAAACTGTGGTCATCATCGGCAAGAGCGGCGGCGGCAAGAGTGTGATGCTGAAGATGATTATCGGTCTCATCAAACCGGACAGCGGATCGATAGTTGTTGACGACAAAGAAGTAACCACCATGACGTATAAACAACTGCAGCGGCTTAGATTTAAATTTGGATTTCTTTTTCAGGGTGCAGCACTGTTTGATTCCATGACGGTGGGAGAAAATATTGAATTGGCACTTCGGCGCCACAGTGATTATAAGGACGGCGATATTCGGGAACGCGTTCAGTACGCATTGAATTTGGTCAATCTTGAAAATGTTGAGAGTGTGATGCCCTCCAGTCTCAGCGGCGGAATGAAAAAGCGTGTCGGATTGGCGCGGGCTATCGCGCTAACGCCGAAGTACATGTTGTATGATGAGCCGACAACGGGACTTGATGTTGAAACAGCGGACGGCATCAATCTTTTAATCAACGAGTTAAAAAAAACGCTTGGTGTCACCTCCATTGTTGTTACGCACGATATTCACAGTGCGTTTGTCATCGGGGACCGTTTTGCTATTTTTGAAAATGGAAAATTCATTTTGACAGGAACAAAAGAAGATATTCGCAATAGTCCGGATGACAATGTACAAAAATACATTGAAAGTGAAATTCAAACATAGGTGAAGTATGAATCTTACAAATGAAACGAAAATCGGTATCGCCGTATTTCTGGCCGGAATCATTTTTGTTGTAGGAGTAATTTTCCTAAAAGGAATTGATTTTCGTTCGCGTGATTACAAGCTGACAATTTACTATAACAACGTCAACGGATTGACCAAAGGAAGCCCTCTCACCATTGGAGGACTTATCATTGGGAAAGTGGAAGACATGCGTCTTGCGGGCAATACAATAGCTGTTGGCGTAGCTATCGATAAGGGTGTACTTATTTCAAAAGATTCGAAAGCTTTCATTAAAAGCTCAAGCATCATGGGTGGAAAACAAATTGCATTCACGCCCGGAATGACTAACGAGACGCTGCAAAACGGCGATACACTGACCGGATCGTACGAAGCAGACCTTACCGAGTTGACTTCCACACTGTCTCCAATTTCTACCAACGTTTTAGGCATTCTTGAACGCGTCAACACGACATTTGATGAGCCGACACGCCGTAATATTCAATCCACATTGCTGGACATTAGCCGTGCTGCAAAAGAATTGCAGACGATGGTCAGACAGCAAGGAGGCAACATCGATTATGCGGTCGGAAATTTTTCCGAGTTTTCAAAAGAACTAACACTCTTTGCGAAACAGCTTGATACACTAGCGACAACACAGCGTGGGAACATCGACGAAAGTGTTAAAAGCATCAGAGTCATGGCAAGAACAATGGAAGAATCTGCGGGGCGTTTCGGCGAAGCAAGTAAGTCTCTTGACAATGTCTTCAAGAAAGTAGAGCGGGGCGAAGGTACGCTTGGGAAATTGATGAATGATGAAAAATTGTACCAGCATCTTGACAGCCTAGTATTAAATCTTAACGACCTTGTAAAGGATGTCAAATTAAATCCGAAACGGTATGTGAACGTCAGCGTTTTTTAATTTTTCCAAAAATGGGGAGCAATTTTTTCGGTTTAGGTGTTATAGTCTACAGAGTTTAATACAAGGGAGAACAGATGAACACATTTTCACCAAAAGTGCTGCTGATGATAGGCCTATTCATTATCGGCGCGGGGATTGTCTTTACACAAGGGAAGGGAAAAAAATCTATGGAGCAAGATTCGACACTGAGAAAAAAAGTATTGTGGGAGAAAGCTACCGAGCTGCCGTTCACCGGTGTTTTTGATACTTTTTTTGAAGAGGGAACATACACCTGCGCTAACTGCGGAGCGGAATTGTTTCCCTCGACAACAAAGTACAACTCCGGATGCGGCTGGCCCGCCTTCTCCGATGCGGTAAAGAACGGTGCGGTTGAGGAAGAAGTAGATCGTACGCTCGGTATGGTTCGACGAGAAGTGCATTGTGCGAAATGTAAGGGCCACCTTGGGCACGTTTTTGAAGACGGCCCTGCGCCAACAGGGCTTCGTTACTGCATTAACTCCGTTTCATTGAATTTTATTCCAAAAAAGAAAGAAAAGAAATAGCGATGGCAAAATTTCTCACCACAAAAGCAGACAGCACATTAACGCTTCTTCGAATTGTTCTTGGCATAGTAATAATTTCACACGGTGCCCTGAGAGTATATCAGCACGAAATATCGGGGTTAGGAGAGTTTTTTTCAGCGCACAAAATTCCGCAGGGACTGCTTGCGGCATGGATATTGACGATACTGCAAATCATCGGAGGTGCAACGTTTCTTTTTGGAAGATATGTTAAACCGATCGGATTTATTTTTGCGGCGGGTCTTGTCCTCAATATTTATTTTGTATCCGGAATAAACGGATGGTCTCTTATTCACGCCGAGCGAACGGGATTAGAGTATAATGTCGTATTGCTGACGGCTTTTCTATCTGTTGCTCTCAGTAAAAGCTCGTGGACATGACTTCTTTACAATTACTTCATTTATTTTTGGCAAGCTGCGACAACACTTTTTTACCCCGTGATTGAATACCGGCGCCTGAGTACGGAAGCATAAGGTCAATCACCGCCTTCAGTTCATATTTTAAATCCGGTTCTTGCTTTGCAATATTTGCAAGCACGGTCATTGAAAATGCCTTCACTGCAATTGGCGTGTCGGCAGATTGAAGGAAAGCAAAACAAAGATTGGCAACAGTTCCCTGCAGTGAACGAGGAATATCAACAAATTGGAGAAGGCGGACCGCGTTTCTTTTAACCGCGTCGTGAACATCTGCTTCTTGAGTCTTTTTTATCATCTTTCTTAACCACGGTGTCGCCAGCGACGGATATTGTTCAACACAAAGACTGATAATCCAGACAGACCGCTGAGTTATCCGATAATCACCATTTAAAAAAAGCTCCATCAATTCCGCGAAACGATCTTTGTTCCCTCCTATCCACGAGGCAATCTTCATGCTCTGCTGTTTTGAATGCTCTTTAAGAATTTCAGTTTCGATATTCATAAAAATTACGACAGCACGGTTCGAAGTGTTGTCAACAGACTGTTGGCGGTGTAAGGTTTTGAAAGAAACGCTTTGACGTTAAAATCTCCATCGACAATATTTCGCGAATTAACCATGACACCGCTCGATGCAATAATTTTTACATCGGGATCCATTTTTTGTAACGCACGAATTAGATGTGCACCATCCATTAACGGCATCATCATATCCGTCAGAACAGCGGCGATTTTTTCTTTATGCGAGGCGAACAATGCTACCGCTTCGGTGCCGTCGTGCGCAACGAACGTCGTGT
>JAQUOA010000179.1 GCA_028749215.1 Bacteroidota bacterium | reverse complement strand
ACCAGTTCAACATCACCGCCGTCTACTTGAAGGAAGTGACGAATAGTATCAAGCGAAGCTTGAACTTTTTCAGTGAGTGTCATAGTCATTTGCTTGATAATGAAATTTCAATCGGTGCAGATTGCGAAGAAACATTACTGATACTTACTTGAGCGGCAAGATTTCGAGCAATGGTTACAAAAATTTTTGCCGGGTCACTCGTCGGTTCCGAATCAACAATCGGCCTGCCGGTGTCGCCCCCAACACGGATCTTCGTGTAAATCGGAATTTCTCCGAGAAACGGAACTTTAAATTCTTCCGCTACCCGTTTTCCACCGCCGTTGTCAAAAATATTTTCGCGGTCGCCATTGGCGCTCACAAAGTAGCTCATATTTTCAACAACACCGAGAATCGGCACATTTACTTTCTGGAACATCGCCATTCCCCGCCGTGCATCGGCAAGAGACATTTCTTGAGGTGTCGTTACAATGACCGATCCGCTAAGCGGAATTTGCTGCACAAGCGTCAATTGAATGTCTCCGGTGCCCGGAGGAAGATCGAACACGAGATAATCAAGCGTGCCCCAATCAACATCGGTGAGAAATTGTTTCACCGCTCCGCTTGCCATCGGTCCGCGCCAAATGATAGCCTGCGTAGAATCAATCAAGAATCCGATCGACATTACTTTCACGCCGTACTTTTCAAGCGGGACAAGTTTTTGATTATGCAGCCGAGGTTTTTCATTGATGTTAAACATTAACGGGATGCTTGGTCCATAGATATCGCAATCGATCAAGCCGACATTTGCCCCTTCACGGGCAAGTGCTACCGCAAGATTTACGGCCACTGTTGATTTTCCAACGCCCCCTTTTCCGCTGGCAACGGCTATGGTATTTTTTACTCCGGTAAGAATTGGCGCTTGCTGAACACTTGCACGCTGTGTAACGCTCGCCGTCATTGTAACGGCAACATTCTTCACTCCAGGAAACGATGTACGTATAACTTTTTCCGCCTGCGCTTTCAAATCTTCTTTTACCGGACAGGCAGGGGTTGTCAACTCAATGGTAAAACTAATATCATTTCCTGCTATCTTTACATCCTTCACAAAATTCAATGACACAATATCGCGATGTAAATCTGGGTCATGAACTGCCCGCAGTGCGTTAAGGATTTGTTCTGTGGTAATTGCGCTCATCCTGATTATCTTTCCTTTTCAATTCTATTATTGATTCAATTTTTCTTGACGCTTCCATTCATCCACCCATTGCACTTGAGGAAGGACACCGGGGACTGCAATAACTTTCCCTCCGAAACCGATGTAGCGCCACGTAACCATACTGACTGAAGTGGTTTCCGTTTTTCGCAAATTGGCTTCATTCATCCTTACGTTATATTTCTTTGCCAATGCACCGATGTACTGATTGACAACTTTCTGCCGCTTGTCCAGCAAAAGCTTTTGTTGGATTTTGTCGTGTGTGGTGGCAAAATTTTTACGCAAAGAGTCATCAAGAATTTTTCGTTCAAGCACGGTAAAGATCGTTAATCCGTCTTTTATTTTCCACGGACCTTTTACTTCTCCGACTTTTACAGAAGAAACATAAAGGCCAAAATCATCCCACTTACTGACGTCAATAAAATCTGATTCACCACCGTGTTTTGCCCATTCTTTTCTTTTTGAATACTGTTTTGCCAGTTTGGAAAAATCTTCGCCTTTATCAATTCGTTCACGCAACTGCTTTGCAAGCGGAATGCTGTCCACTAGTATTTCGCGCACTTTTACCAGTACTGTCGCACCATACGCCGATGGATCTTTCCGGTAGTCTGCTTCAATTTCTTCGTTAGTCACATGAACAGAATCAATCAACCGGCGCAATAGCAACATGCCTCGCCGATTGTCCATCCACACTCCAATATCATGACGGACGTTCTCTGATTGATGCAAGTTCCTTTTCATTCCTTCGCGGGCTAATAATTCGTTTTGCACCACAAGCTTAATATTATTATTCACTCCCGAACGTATGTACAGAGGAAGAATGTGAGGAAAAGTCACAAGATTGTCACTAAACCCCAGCAACACTTGTCGAAGAGTCATTGCATCACCGGCATCAATTTTTACAAAAGGTTTGTCCAAGTAGCCGAACAACTTTCCAGAGAGCAAATCGAGAATACTTGGCGATAAGATGAAAGCGCCCTTGTTCGTGTAGCTGTTTGAATCCGCTTTCATAATGTTATAGATCGTATCCGTCAGCATGTAAAACATTTCCGGATTCGCTTCGGCATGCTGAGAAGATATCACAGAAGCAAAAGCGTTCACGGCAACAGAATCTTCTTTCCTGCCGCGGATAATTTTTTCAACCTTATGAATCTGATCAGATTTCGAGATACTGAGGTTTTCAAAATTGGGCTGCTTTTGTATTAAATGAACAATCACCCATCCGTAATTTTGAAATTCAAACGGTTTGGATACGCTGTCTTTGCCCAGAGTATACACCATGTTTTCAAACTGAATATCTTCTGTCCCGTATTTGATATGCAATGTGTCAAGGGAGATATACAACGAATCTTTTACTCTTCTCAAGAATTCAGTTTTATTTTTACTCTTTACAATTTTTTTGTACAACAGGTCGCCTTGCGTTTTGGAGAGTATTCCAAGCACTTCCAAATCAATCTGAAACACGTAGCGATTCATCCCTTCCCGCATTTCACTCTCCGACACAGAAATTTTTGAGACAACGTCTCGTTTGTACAATTCATCGCGAACGAATAAACGTTCAAGATTATACTGCATCATCAACGAAGCGGAATCGTTGCCGAGACTTTGTGCCGTTGCATCCATCGCCAATAGTTTTTCTGCCACAAGTGACTGTAAAAATTCGAGCTTCGTATTTTCAATGCGCGATGGTTTGTCTTTGTTGGGATACGGCATCAATTCGAACCGTTCCAGAAAATCTTTCGCAGACACTACCTGCGTTCCGATCGTTGCAAGCGTATCGGTCGGAAGTTCTCTTGATTGAAACCCGTATTGAGCTGACGTTAATTGAAAAAGAAGGATTACACAAGCAGCAAAAATTCTCATTCGACACTTTTCCCAGTTAATTGAAACAACGCTTGTTTATAGAGGTCAACAGTTTTTTCGATAATAATATCCGGCATCATCGGTCCGGGTGGTTTTTTATTGAATTGGATTGAAAGAAGGTAGTCGCGGACGAATTGTTTATCGTAACTATTTTGTGCTTTGCCGGGTTGATACGTAGCTTTAGGCCAGAAACGGGATGCGTCAGGAGTCAATAGTTCATCGATCAACACAAGCTCTCCATTGCTCAGGCCAAATTCCATTTTTGTATCGGCAATAATGATACCTTTTGATTCGGCAATTTCTGATGCGCGTTTAAAGATGGAAAGTGCCACTGACCGAACTTGTTCACTGACCGCCTTCCCTTCGCGCTGGATCATAACATCAAATGAAATATTTTCATCGTGTACGCCGACTTCTGCTTTGGTAGAAGGAGTAAAAATTAACGCAGGAAGTTTTTGACTTTCCACCAAGCCTGCGGGCAATGGAATACCGCAGATGGTTCCTGTGTTCTTGTAATCATTCCACCCGGATCCTGAAATGTATCCGCGCACGATACATTCAACCGACAGTGGCTGAGTTTTTTTCACTAACATGCTTCTTCCGCGAAGCTGGTCTTTATACGGAGCGCACTCAGCGGGGAATTCATCGACATTAATCGAAACGACATGATTGTGGATAATATCTTTGGTTTGGTCGAACCAAAAAGCAGAAATTTGCGTAAGGATTTTTCCTTTATAAGGAATTCCCTGCGGCATCACCACATCAAAAGCCGAAAGACGATCTGTTGCCACAAAGAGTAAATAATTTCCCACCTCGTAAATATCCCGCACTTTTCCCCGTTTCAGGAATTTGAGTGCTGGAAATTTTGTTTCAGTCAGGACTTGCATAGGTTACTCAAATGTGCACTGTAAAGTCAGTGCGGTTTGAAGACGATTGAGATATTCTTGTTTTGGAATTTCAATACATCCAAGCGTTGCCAAATGCGGATTACTATACTGTGTATCGAGCAAGTTGTAGCCACGATCATTGAGTCTTTTCACAAGATGCACTAAAGCTACTTTTGAAGCATCCGTCTTCCGGCTGAACATCGATTCTCCGAAGAACGCTCCGCCGATACTTACTCCGTATAATCCGCCGACAAGTGTATCATTGTGCCATGTTTCAACAGAGTGAGCAAAGCCAAGCTGATGGAGACGCAGGTAACTCTGCACAATCGTTTCAGAAATCCACACTTCTTCACGTTCCGCACAATGCCGCATCGTTGATTCAAAAGCTGTATTGATGCGAACATGAAAAATACGTTTCGTCATTGTTTGACGCAACGAACGAGAAACTTTTAAGCCGTCTAAGGGAATAATTCCACGTTGTTCCGGTGAGAACCAATGAATCTCCCCATCTTTTCCATCCGCCATCGGAAACATTCCGTTGCAATACGCATTGAGAAGAAACTTGCTCTCAATATACTTTGTACCGTCGGAAGCTGTGGCAAAAATTCTCACTGCCTAAAAATCCAATGCCGAGCTTTCACACGATGTGAAGAACCCGGCATTGAATGTAAAAAAAATATTCATTGATAATTCTATACCTCTAGTGCCTGAAGCATCAGACAAATACTCCGGCACAATTCAATGATGAAGAGGGACATCTTATTCATCACCAAAGCTTGTACCGACAGCACGCGCCGTCTTGACAATTTCTCCGTTTACAGGAACGAGACGCTGGCGTGAGATTGCTTCTTTAATCGCAACGCTTTCCACGTGAAGTCCTTTAAGGCTCACCATCCGCCCGAACTCACCTTTCGACGCTAGTTCTACCGCCTTTGTTCCGTAGCGTGTGGCAAGAACACGGTCAAAAGCTGTCGGGCTTCCGCCGCGCTGCAAGTGACCGAGAATGGTGGTCCGTGTTTCGAGTCCTGTTTCTTCGGTAATACGGCGAGCAACATGTTCACCGATACCGCCAAAACGAATCGGATCTGTTCGCTTCACGTCAGTTTCTTTAATGACAATTTCTTCGTCAGCCGCTTTCGCACCTTCAGCAATACAGACAATGCTGTAACGGTTGCCGCGTGTGCTGCGTTCAATCACACGCCGCATGACACTTTCCCATTTAAATGGAATTTCCGGAATGAGAATAACATCCGCACCGCCGGCAAGACCAGCTTGAATTGCAATCCAGCCCGCGTAGCGTCCCATCACTTCAATCACCATCACGCGGTGATGAGCAGAAGCGGTTGTGTGCAAGCGATCGATCGCTTCCGTAGCGATAGACAGTGCCGTATCAAAACCAAAAGTTTGATCCGTAGCATCAAGATCATTATCAATTGTCTTTGGTACACCGATAACATTAATACCCATTTCGCCAAGCTTATTGGAAATGTGCATTGTGCCGTCACCGCCAATGGCAATGATGCAATCTAGCCCCCATCCTTTGTAATGTTTTGCAATGCGAGCAGAGGCATCGACAATTTCAATGCCGTTATTACCCTCGGATGGATAATGAAATGGGTCCCCTTTGTTGGATGTTCCCAGTATTGTTCCGCCAAGACCGATGATGCCGGCAATATCGTCGCGAGAAATTTCCCTCATTCTTCCTTCAACAAAACCTTCAAAGCCATCTTCAATACCAACAATCGTCAAACCATAATCGTTCATCGCAGGTTTAGCAACGCCGCGAATTACTGCATTAAGTCCCGGACAATCTCCACCGCCAGTTAAAATTCCAATTCGTTTTACTTTTTTATTATTGGGCATTCTTTTTCAATTATTCATGAATAAGTTG
>JAQUOA010000026.1:5240-22686 GCA_028749215.1 Bacteroidota bacterium | reverse complement strand
TCAAAACGATTGGTGCATACTCAATAATTAATACAGTAAGGTAGCATGTAAGACAAAATGTGACTTCGGTAAGCATGGAGTGTGTGTTGGGATGCCAAAATGTAAACCACGCGCGAAGCGGCTGTCCCACATCAACCATCAAAACTGCTACAGCACCACTGTAGCAAATTAGGCCAATGACTACTGCGCTATTGATGACATTCTTTAATTCTTTTTTCCGCAAGATGTATAACAGGAATCCTGTGAAGAAAGCACCGGCACCGAGCGCAATAATGGTGAGGTCAAGATAAATCCATAACCCAAACGCAAATCGATTGTCCATGTTGGTATGATTCAATCCTTCAGCGAGACACAAGTAAATAGCGTAGAGTCCAACTAAAAGCACGGCAGTCCATGGAAGAATCCAGAATAAAAATTTTTTGAACGGCATTCTGTGAAGTCCGCGAGGAACAAGTTGATTATCCATGGACAATCTCCTTCTTTGAACGGGTCAAGGTTTTTTCCGCCATATCGCGCACCCATGATTTTTCAGAATGGAAATGTACTTTCGGCTCTGTTCCAAGACGCGAGAGGAATCGAAATGTATCTTTGTTTTTTGCCGATTGTGAAACAGTGCTTGTTTCGTCAGCAAGATCACCGAAAGTTATTGCCTGCATTGGGCACGATTCTACGCACGCCGGAATATATTCTACTGGGTCGATTTCTTTTTTTCCTTGTGCGGCAGCTTTTGCTTTCGCTGCGTGCAATCTTCCCTGGCAAAAATTGCATTTCTCAACAACACCGCGCATTCGCGGAGCAACGTCCGGATTCAACTGTTTTTTCATTCCTTCTGACCATTGAGGGTCCCACCAATTAAAATACCGCGCATGGTAAGGGCATGCCGCCATGCAGTACCGGCATCCCAGACAGCGCTGTGGAATTTGTCCGACTATTCCTGTTGCCGGATCGACTTCCACGGCATTTTGCGGGCACACAGTAACACACGGCGTCTCTTCTTCACATTGCTGACAGAACATCGGAACAAATACCGTATCACTTTTTGGGAACGACTCATTGTTTGAAACATGATACACTTGCATCCATGTAATGCCTGTTTTAATGTTTGTTTTATTTTGTGCAGGAGGTACGTTGTTTTCAATGGCACATGCTACGGTACAAGCACCACAGCCATTACACCGATCAAGGTCAATTATCATTCCATATCGAGATTTTTTTTCATTGGACGAGTTCATACGTAGGCTTTCGAGAGAGTGGCTTTGGTAATTTTCCATGTTCCATTGTTTTGGACTTTGCAGAGATCTAAAACGGTCGTGGATTGTAATTCATCTTTTGCATCAACCCCATTTAAATTTGGTCCGACTGCCGCTTCAATCAATCCGGGGCGAACAGCATTATCAATTTTTATACGGACATTCATTTCACCTTTTTCTGTTTTCAGAAATGCAGTATCTGATTCTTGAAGATTGAGTTTTGAAGCTGTCATGGGATTAATTGAAACAGTTCCTGCGAAGCTTCGTAATTCGGATTCTTGAAATACCTTGCTCATGATTGGAGAAATTTGTGATGTTGTTACCGTTCCCCGCCAACCATAAGGAACAAGTATCAATGATTCTGCTTGACCAACATCGAAAGCTTTGTGAGAGTAATTAGTGTTGAGTGAAAATTTAACTAGAGTGTGTTGTGGTATCGGATCATCCACCCACGTGGCACCTTCTGTAAAAGTTTTCCAAAGATCATCGGCACTCTGGATTTCCGTGGTACGTTTTGACTGTCCATCACTAAACGTAAAAATCAAACCCCGCCGAGAAGAGTAAATTGCAGAAACTTTTTCTTTCAGCAATTCTTCGAATGTTGCTGTGCTGGCAGGTATTCCTAATTCTTTAGAAATATTTTTTATAAAATCTATATTGTCAATGGTGTTTTTGCGCTTAGGATTTAATGGAAATGATACACTAAATGATGCAACGCTTGAGCTTGATGATGGAATTATATCTTGTTGAGTTTCATAATAAACAGCCGATGGAATAATGTAATCGGCATGAGCTGCTATTTCGTTTAGAAAGGGGGATAAGCTGATAACAACATTATTAGTGGGAATCAGCTTTTGCTCGATGATATCCCAAGGAAAAGCGTAACCGGAATCAGCCGAATCAATAATAAGAACCTGCACGGAATGGTCCGGAATTTCCTTCCAATTAGTGTGTGATGCAGAAGGATTCTTATAACCTGGGACATCTCGTTTTGCAACGATTCCTCCCGTACGCCCGACATTACCAAGAAGTAAATTTAATTCCGCTATAATTTGTTCTGTTTGTTCGTCAAATGGTCCGCCACCGGGATCTGATCCTGAACATGCGATCGAAGGTGTTGATTGAATAAGCTCAAGAGCGATTTTTCTTGCGACTCCTGCGGCGATTCCGGTTTTTTCGCAAGTCAGCTCAGGAGCAAATTGTTCTATAAAAATTTTATATGCTTGAAAATTATTTATTGAACGGATGATATTTTGTGGGACTAATTTTTCAGAAATCAAAATGTTGGCGAGCGTTAAAGCGAACAAGCCTTCTCTCCCTGGCTGTACGGGAATCCATGTATCTGCTTGCAGCGCTGTTCGTGATTGACGATGTTCGACTTGAATTAACTTAATACCATTTTCTTTTTTCTCTCGAAAGATTTTCATCAACCTTCCGGGCGTTCCCCATCCATCCAACAACGGCGTGCCGAAACTCAAAATCATTTTCGTATACTCAAAATCGTAACCGAGCGGTGTGCTGGTGTCAGTTATTTTTTGAAGTGTCAAGAGAGTAGATTCTTCGGGGGGATTGAATGTTACATACCTTCCATTTGGAATGTTTTTTATAAATTGGTCATAGATAGATGAAATAATTCGTCCAGGTTGACGATCGAGTAAAACTACAGAACCTTTATTTTCAATGATATGTTTTGAGATTTCCTTGCTCGTTTTATCATAAACGATTGCTGAAAGCCGGCTATTTTCATCTTTTCCAAAAAATTTATGCGGCACCGTTAATCTATAAGGATGAAACGAAAGATGGTGTCCTGCTAAACCGCGCGGGCATAAAATTCCCTGACTTAAAGGATGATGTGCAACGCCGGAAAGCATGTATGGCATTCCTGCGACACATCGTGCTTTTACTGCGCAACCAGCCGGGCAAAGTGTGCATACCGAAAATTTATTACTGATTGGTCCGTGTGATAGTGGAGGGGTAAGCGACCAGTTTTGAGTCCAAATCGCGGTGTCATCGAGTAACTTCCACGGTATTGGTGTAAGAAAAGTTCCCAATACCGATCCCCCAACAAATTTTAATACATCTCTTCGGGTAATTGTTTTTGGCATGAGTTTGATTATTTATGGCAGGCGATACATCCGTCTTTCCGTCCGCGTTGTTCATGGCATTGAATGCAGTCGTCCATTTTCATTCCTTCACGTGATTTATTCTGCATTCCTGAAAAGCTTGCGTTCCAAATGTCTCTGCTGTATCCTGAAATTCTGTTGACCTGAAAGATTCGCAATTGCTCTGAACTTCCATGGGTGCCGTGACATTCTTCACATTTTAATTGTCCAAGTCGAACGTGTGTAACGTGTGAAAAATAAGCATTGTCTGGTTGTAAGGAATAAATACGCCACGGTATTTCTAAATTTGGCAGTACGTATTGCTCAACCAAAATTTTTTCATTTTCTGATGTGCCAAGTTGTGAAGAATGGCATTCAGCACACTTTGCAACTGTTGGAATTCCATGAAAACGACCGTCAGTATCGATGACATGGCAATCTTCACAGCTTATGCCTGCTTGTTCACCTGTATGAATTTTGTGATTGTATTGAAGCGGCTGAGATTCGCTTTTGAATAACACCATGGGGAAGAAAAACCAACCGATTATCAGAGAAAAAATAATTCCGGAACCGAAAATTACCCGTGATTGATACTTCATATTGTAGTTTCCCACGTTGCTGAAGAAGAAAAGAATTCATTAAATAAATTTAACAAGTCGTCTCTTTTTAATTGTCGTGCAAGTCCTGGCTGAAAATTTCCCCCGTCTGTCATAAGAATTGTTCCGTGAAAATCAGGTCTCATCGAAAGAGTGTGTGCCCTTGTCGTCATTCGTTGGATTTCATTTTTCATCCACTTCTGCGCACTTGGTCCGGTCTTTAAACCTTTCTCAACTTGTGGTTGATGTGTCTGTTTTTCAGATGCTCCTTCAAATAGCCAACCTGCACCGTACGGATCTGCTGTCAGCTTTGCCGGATTTGTCCGTAAGTAAAAATTTGGCCTTACAATATTTATGGGATTCGGGAATTTCATTTGGAAATCGGTTCCCGATGCGGTAAAGACAACTGTCGGCTGCTGCATTCCTTTCGTGGTGATGAATGTAATTCTTTCAATCGATTCGAGGACTTTTGCTAGAAACGCATCTACACCGATGTGAAAAATTCCGTCGGTATTAATATCAAGCCACATATGGTTTGGTGAAAACCACAGTGTCGCCGGGATACGAATGTCGTTTGCAAACGTTCCAGCAGTTTTATCATGTGCGAAACCACCTTCCGATCTAAAATTTTCTCCAAAATTAATATTTGGATGGACAAGGGAAAGAAAGAGGTCACAATATTTGTGACTTGCAGTGCCGCATTGTGAGTTAATAGATTCGGTGTATGGAATGTATTTAGTTACAGGTGTTGCTGTGCAATATTGTACAAGAGATTCTAACAAAAATGGGCAATGGTCAATGCTTGGCATCTCTTCGGCACGTTGTTTTGCAACAGGACAGTTAATGTAATCCGGGGATGAGCATCTTTCGTTTTCCGGTTGACCCGGCAGTCGAACAATCATTTTCTTAAATGATGATGCTCGGCAAGATTTTACTTGGGCTTCTCGTAAAAATGGACACCGCATGGTCTCCCTCCCAATCCTCTAAATAATTTTACATCAATTATCTGACCGGGTAATGTTAGGTTCGTCAGCGTTTGAATTTTTGTATGCCAAGGCAAATTCTTTTTCGTCAATTTTTTTGCCGCCATCAGCCATGGTAATTCCAAGATCACCAAATACAAAAGAGTGGTCATCCTGAAGAACTGGAACCCTGACTTTGTTTCTAGCGCGGACTAAAAATTCTTTGCCGAATACAAGACCGACTGCAACGCAACAGATGAGTGTCACAATACCTAATCCAATGTTGGTAAGGTTTAACCAAAGGGTTTCATCAAATGATTCTAACATGATCTTGCTCCTTTAGATAGTCGTAAAATTTTTCTCCAGTCATGGAGAAATGTACTGCCTCATCCTTAGCAAGAGATGTGCCTATTTATAAATGTATTTTGTAATCACTTATGGGAAAGAGAGATAGAGATAAAAGAAGCATAACATCAGGGAAATGAGTGTGCATGATGTGTGTGGAATTACACAACACACACTGTAGGGAAACCCAACATCAAAGGAATTGAATGTGGCAATTGCCAACAGACTGGTTTCAATTGACTTATAACTAGTAAAGTGAAATCTGGTTCCCCCACTTTAAAGGGCTGTTGATTATTACAACGAAAATGATTGTTGAAAAATAATTCAACATAGATTGGATTTTAAAAACTTCAATTTTAAGCCAAAAATGACGAAAAATATTTACGGGAAAGACATATTCATGGCACACATGATGCGTATTTCATTATATCACAAAAATATTGCATCGATCTCAAATGACATTTGAACAAAAGCTTCTCAATCTTCCGCCTAAAAGACTTTCGCAAAAGCTAATTCTCTTCTTTACGCTCCTGATGACAATTGTTGGAATCCTTGCGAGCTACATTCATGTGAAAACGCAAGAGCGTCAGCTTCTTGATGCGATGATGTTGGGTGTAGATCAGCTTTCAGGCAGCATCTCCAGTGCAACGTGGCATGCGATGCTGGCAGATCAACGAGAGTCGGCCTATCAAACGATGCAAACCATTGCTCAAAAACAAGGAATAAGCAGGATAAGAATCTTTAACAAGGAAGGTCGAATCATGTTCTCCACGGTTAATGGAGATACCGGTGCGGTAGATAAGGCCGGCGAAGCATGTTTTATGTGTCACTCGGCTGAGCAACCCCTTCTAAAAGTCGACGTACCGACACGAGCACGAGTCTACCGAACAACTGATGGGCAGCGAAGGCTTGGAATGGTAACTCCAATTTACAATGAGCCATCCTGCAGTAATGCCGATTGTCATGCACATCCGGCATCAATGAATGTGTTGGGTGTTATTGATGTGACTTTAACCCTTGACCAGGTCGATGCCGAAATGATAGTACTGCGTCAACGGGTGGTCATGATTACTGCGGCGATTGTATTTAGCATGAGTTTATTCATCATGTATTTCTCAAAACATTTTGTCGATAAACCAATTCAACATCTCATTGAAGGAACTCATGCCGTCAGCGCCATGCAATTAGATACTCCGATTGCAATTGAATCGAGTGAAGAGCTGGGAGAATTAGCCCGCTCGTTTGACCTAATGCGTTTGCGTTTGAAAGATGCGATGAATGAAATAAACCAATTTACTCAAAGTCTTGAAACAAAAGTCGAAGAACGTACTGAGCAATTAAAAATTGCACATCAAAAACTTTTACAAAGCGATCGTTTGGCGTCGCTGGGACAACTTTCGGCAAGTGTTGCACACGAAATTAACAATCCACTTTCCGGTGTATTAAATCTTTCAATGTTAATGCAACGGATGATGAAAGACGGTGTAGTCCCTCCGAATCGCTCGGAAGAATTTCGCAAGTATCTGAATCAAATTGTAAATGAAACATCCCGTGTTGGTCATATTGTTCAAGATCTGTTAGCATTTTCTCGTCGGTCAAAACCATGGCGGTCAAAAGTGGATGTGAATGCGATTATACGATCAACGGTAAATCTTATCCTCCATAAATTAAAATTAATGGGGGTCGAAATTGATCTTGCGCTTGATGAGCATGTTGCTTCTATCAGCTGCGATGGCTCTCAGCTTCAGCAGGTTGTTATTAATCTTATTATGAACGGTGCCGAAGCGGCTCAGTCGAAATCGCCCGGGAAAGTTATCGTTCGAACTTATGTGAATCATACTTCGAACTGTTTTGTGTTTGAAGTAGCAGATAATGGTGATGGGATTCCTGAAGAAAATCTGTCAAAAATATTTAATCCGTTTTTTACAACCAAAGGTGAAAGTAAAGGTATTGGATTAGGGCTAGCAGTTGTGTTTGGTATTATTGAAGCACATAAAGGTGACATAGAGGTAAAGAGTAAACTTGGAGAAGGAACAACATTTGTTGTTACTCTCCCAATGGATGATGCTCTGGCTGAGCAATCGGTGAAAATACATGAATCAGGACAAGCAGTGTGAACACAATACACCTTGTTGCCCTCGGGCAAGTTGACAAAGAAATTATGAAATCACTTGAGGTTGGAATATGGCAAATCTTTGGTTTTGAATTGCAACTTCTGCCCGCATTGCCGGAGCCGGCATATGCTTACGAAGCAAAGCGAAATCAATATAGCTCTGTCTCGATTCTCCATGAGCTTGTAAAATATCGATCAAACGATTCGGTCAGATTGTTAGGTGTAACCGAAAAAGATTTATGTATACCTATGCTTAGTTTCGTTTTTGGACATGCACAATTACAAGGTTCGGCGGCGGTTATTTCACTTGCTCGGTTGCGTCAAGAATTTTACAATCTGCCTCCAAATCAAACCATTTTACTTAACCGCGCGGTGAAAGAAGCAATTCACGAGCTTGGCCATACTTTTGGATTGTTACATTGTCAGGATACGTCCTGTGCAATGTCGCTCTCGAATGCCATACATCTTGTTGACTCGAAAACAGACGAATTATGCCGCAACTGTTCAATCATTCTTGAAGAAAATATCAAAAATTTGAAACCATTACTAAAGTTGGAGAAATAAAAATGAAAGCACATTGGAATATCATGGTTGTTGATGATGAAGAAGTGATGCGTGAATCGCTTGCCGCTTGGCTGCGTGAAGATGGGTACAATGTCGACACCGCTATATCAGGAAAAGATGCCATCGAAAAGTCTCGCATGAAGGATTACGCAATTTATTTCATTGATCTGAAAATGCCGGGAGGTGTTGACGGCATTGAAACGATGATGGAGATTCGGCGTATTCAACCGGAATCTTCGATCATCATTGTCACGGCGTACGCGACCGTTGATACTGCAATTACCGCAATGAAAGAAGGGGCGCAAGAATATATTGTAAAACCGTGTAACCCTGAAGAGATTTCTTTGCTCGTCAATCGTATTATCAAAATAAAAAATCTGCAAAGAGAAAATACGATTCTTCGAAAAAAATTGACTCGGCAGTACAGTTTTTGCGACATCATCAGTAAAAATTCAAAGATGATGGAAATATTTAATCTTGTGAAAGAAGTTGCCAGTTTGCGCAGCACTGTGTTAATACAAGGTGAAAGCGGAACAGGAAAGGAACTGATCGCGCGAGCAATACATTATTCAGGTGAACGAGCGGACAAACCTTTTATCGGAGTTTCATGTGCGGCGTTGACGGAAACGCTTCTTGAGACAGAATTGTTTGGACATGAAAAAGGGTCATTTACAGGGGCTTCAAACCAAAAGAAAGGAAAATTTGAAACCGCAAACGGGGGAACAATTTTTCTTGATGAGATCGGTGATATTTCAGGAAAGCTGCAATTGAATCTTTTACGAGTGCTTCAGGAAAAAAATTTCTACCGCGTCGGAGGAACCCAGCAAATAGATGTCGACGTTCGTGTGATTGCAGCGACGAATAAAAATCTCTCTCAGGCAGTCCGGGAAGGAATATTCAGAGACGATCTGTTTTACAGATTGAACGTTATCAACATTCAAATCCCGCCGCTTCGGGATCGACGCGAAGATATTCCGCTCCTTATCCATAATTTTATCGAACGTCTAGCTCCGGAATTGGGAAGAGACGTTGGAGATATTTCCGAAGGTGCATTAAAAATACTCTTGAATTATGATTGGCCCGGCAATGTTCGTGAATTAGAAAATGCTGTGGAAAGGGCGATTGTAACCTGCAAGACTCATACGTTAACGGAAGAAGATTTTGCCTTTTTTAACAAACAAGAACAACAAGAGTGGGCTGTCCCGGCAAACTTAACTCTTGATGAAATTGAAAATCGAGCTATTATCGATACGCTGCATCATACGCATGGGAATATCAAAGAGGCGGCATCTCGACTGGGGGTTGACCGTTCCACACTATATGATCGAATTAAAAAATATAATCTGCCAAGAAATTGAAATCCATCTAATTATATTTTACATTACTTGTAGAAACGAATTCAAAAAATCCGTCATCCGTCTGGCGGATTTTTTATTTATCTTAATAATATTATGTACGATATTATCATCATAGGCGCCGGCCCCTCAGGACTTTCTGCAGCAATTGAGGCAAAGAAAGCAGGACTTCGTTATTGCGTTATAGAAAAAGGGGGGATAGTCAATGCCATCCAGCACTTTCCAACCGAGATGACTTTTTTTTCGACTCCGGAATTGTTGGAAATTGGCAATGTGCCTTTCACATCAGCACACATGCGTCCAACGCGTGCTGAAGGGTTGGAGTATTATATGCGCGTTGCGAGTTATTATCAATTAGAGTTGCGATTGTTTGAGCAAGTTGAATCATTGACGAAAACGGATGGAAGTTTTTCAATTAAGACTTCACGGTTTAATTACACAGCGAAAAATGTTGTACTGTCAACAGGGTACTACGATAATCCCAACACGATTAATGTTCCCGGAGAAAACTTACCAAAAGTTTCTCACTACTATATAGAACCGTATTCTTTTTTTCGACAAAATGTTCTTGTCATCGGAGCGAAAAATTCTGCCGCCATCGCGGCGTTGGAGCTTTACCGACATGGTGCAATTGTGACGATGGTCCATCGCGGGGAAAAGCTTTCTTCCAACATAAAATATTGGATTTTGCCGGACATTGAAAACAGAATTAAAGAAAATTCAGTCACTGCATATTTCAATACTACGGTTGTTGAAATTCTACCAGAAAGAGTTGTTCTTCAAAAACAAACAGGAGAGAAGTTAGAGATTCCAAACGATTTTGTTTTTGCATTGACCGGATATCATCCCGATTTTGAATTTTTAAAGTCAGTAGGTCTGCAATTAGATAATGAAAACTTAGCTCCCATACATAATTCTGAGACATTGGAAACAAATATCAAAGGATTGTTCATCGCCGGTTCAATTATTGCAGGAAAAAATAACAACAAAATTTTTATCGAGAATGGGCGAAGTCATGGTAAAATTATCATCGATGGTGTTCAAAAAGCAAAACATTCTTGAAGTTTTAGATTGATTATCTGTCGAAATTTCGCTAAATTTACTAACATTTTTAATAAAACATCTCAGCGAAATTTTTTATTGAAGGAACGCAATGAACAAAGGAAAAATCGTCCAGGTTATCGGACCAGTTGTTGATATCGACTTTTCAGATGGAATCCTCCCCTCAGTTTTAAATGCAATAAAAATTCCCCGAACGAATGTTGAAGGTGTTAAAGAAGAACTTATCGTTGAAGTTCAACAGCATCTTGGTGAAAATCGTGTGCGCACCGTGGCAATGGATTCGACGGACGGTTTGGTACGCGGCATGGAAGCCATTGATACTGACGGACCGATCACGATTCCGGTAGGACCGGATACGCTCGGACGTTTAATCAATGTGATCGGCAATGGGATTGACGGACTTGGCGAGATCAAGGGCGTTAAACGCTTTCCAATTCACCGACCGGCTCCCGATTTTGATACACTGACAACACAACAAGAGATGTTTGAAACAGGAATTAAAGTTGTTGATCTTCTTGAACCGTACACCAAAGGTGGAAAAACAGGTTTGTTCGGCGGAGCTGGTGTCGGTAAAACTGTTTTGATTCAAGAATTGATTCGAAACATTGCTGCGGAACACGGCGGGTACTCTGTGTTTGCCGGAGTTGGTGAACGAACGCGTGAAGGAAACGACTTGTGGCTGGAAATGAAAGAGTCCGGTGTTCTTGCAAAGACCGCTCTTGTGTTTGGTCAAATGAATGAACCACCCGGCGCTCGTCTTCGCGTAGCGTTAACCGGTCTGACAATTTCTGAATACTTCCGCGATGAAGAAGGGAAAGATGTTCTTTTATTCATCGACAACATTTTCCGTTTTACGCAAGCAGGTTCAGAAGTATCAGCTCTTCTTGGCCGTATGCCTTCGGCCGTAGGATACCAACCGACATTGGCAACAGAAATGGGTGCGTTGCAGGAACGTATTACGTCAACCAAAAAAGGTGCCATCACATCGGTCCAGGCAATTTATGTTCCAGCGGATGATTTAACCGATCCTGCACCGGCAACAACATTTTCGCATTTGGATGCAACAACAGTGTTGAGCCGCCAAATTTCTGACATCGGAATTTATCCCGCTGTTGATCCTCTCGATTCAACTTCGCGTATTATGAATCCTTTGATCATCGGCAACGAACATTACAATGTTGCAAAATCGGTGAAACAAATTTTACAGTCGTATAAAGATTTGCAGGATATTATCAACATTCTTGGAATGGATGAATTATCGGATGAAGACAAGATCACCGTTCATAGAGCACGCCGCATTCAGCGTTTCTTGTCGCAGCCGTTCCACGTTGCGGAACAATTCACCGGCATTCCCGGACGCTATGTAAAGCTTGAAGAGACCATCAAAGGATTCAAAGCGATTGTTGACGGCGAATGCGATGAATTACCGGAACAGGCATTCTTGATGGTTGGAACAATTGATGAAGCGTTTGAAAAAGCAAAACAACTACAAGCGGCATAATCTTATTTGAATTTGACGATGAGCAAAAATTTTCAATTAGATATTGTTACACCAACCAGAACAGTGTACACCGGTGAAGTTCAGAGTTTTACTGCGCCAGGAGTGATGGGAAGTTTTCAAGTATTGTTCAACCACGCACCATTGCTTTCTTCGATTGGCGTCGGTGAAGTGAAGTTGACTGAAGTTGACGGCAACAAACTTCACTTTGCTACAAGCGGCGGATTTGTAGAAGTGAAAACCAACAAGGTAATTTTGCTTGCTGAATCGGCGGAACGTGCTGACGAAATAGATGTTGACCGGGCAGAAAAATCAAAGCTTCGGGCTGAAGAGCGGTTAACAAAAAAAGAAAAGTCGACAGATATTGAAAGAGCGCAGATCGCGCTTACACGGTCGTTGAATAGATTGAAACTTGCGTCGAAAAAATGAAACGAGTTACATTCACGTATTGCCCACATGAAGAAGACTTCTGTGGGCTTTTTTGTTTTTGCTTCTTCATGGCGGAACAAGTACATTCAAAGTGAAAATTTTCATGCGTCCAACAGTTGCTGAAATAAATCTCCGAGCGCTCAACACGAATCTGAAAAATATTCGGAAAAAAATCGGACCATCGCCATTCATCATGGCAGTCGTAAAAGCAAATGCATACGGGCACGGTGTTATTCCGATTGTTCAATCGATTATCAAAAACAGAACAGCACAATATTTTGGTGTGGCTATTGTTGAAGAGGGTATTGAACTTCGCAAAGCACACGTTAATCAGCCGATTCATGTTTTTACAGTTCCTGACGGGCACCAACTTGAGTTGTATATTCAACATGGACTTGAGCCGACGATTTGTGATAAGCATACCGCACAGAAATTAAATGCGTTCGCAAAAAAATTTAATACAGAAGTTGAAGTCCATATTAAAGTTGATACAGGAATGGGGCGAATTGGAGTTACACCACGCGACGCGTTGGAATTAGTCCAATATGTTTCGGCCCTTTCCAATGTCAGCGTTAAAGGGATATGGACTCATTTTGCAACATCGGATGAAAAGGATTTATCGTTTGCCCAAAAGCAGCTGCAAGTTTTTCGTTCTCTCGTTACGCAGATTGAATTGCAGGGAATTCATATTCCTTTAGTGCACTGTGCAAACAGCGGCGCGATTCTGCAATTGCCTGAATCGTATTTTGACATGGTGCGTCCCGGCATTATGATGTATGGATACACTCCGTCGCATGAAACACAAAAGACAGTGGAAATTCATCCTGTTCTTTCACTGAAAGCGAAAATTGGCTTTGTGAAAACTGTCGATAAAGGAACGAGTATAAGTTATGGACGGCGGTTCATTGCTGAACGCCGAACGACAATTGCCAGCGTTACGGTAGGTTATGCCGATGGATATTTCAGGACAATGACAAATAAAATTTCTGCCCTTGTGAACGGGAAAAAGTTTCCGGTCGTAGGAACGATTTGTATGGATCAAATTATGATTGATGTGGGGAATGAAAAAGTTCACGCAGGCGACGAAGTTGTGTTGATTGGGAAAAGTGGCCGTCAGCAAATTACCGGTTGGGATATTGCCGATACTGTCGGCACAATCCCGTATGAAGTGACCTGCGCGGTTTCTCAACGTGTTCCAAGAAAATATATCAATGGATAACTACGAAGAATATTTACTCCGAGTGCTGAAACGGACGCACTCAGGCTTGCAGGACAGTTTAATTCCGGCACACGGTATTAAAGTTTCCAAGCTTTTGGATAAGTTCGAACGAACATCATCAATTGAAAACGAAATCCAGACACTGATGCGAGTTCAAGGATTTGCAAAATGCGCTTTGACGATGCAATGGTTGTTAGATCGGACAAAGCGGGAAGAAGAAACTTTTTCACCGGAACAATTCGAGAGCGATATTCTTTTGCTCAATGAAAAACTTTTCGAAGCATTTCTTAATCAGCCGTTTGATATGCCTGATTATTCAAAATCGGCAAACATAGAACCGCCGCAGCGGCCGATTCAACAGAATATACAAATGGCGAACGAAGAATTTTTTATAGCAGGAAGTTCGGGAAATGATACGAGCGCTCAGGGATCAGCTTCGCCATTAACTCCGAAAATTTCTGAACCGGATTGGGGTTTGTCTACACCGGCATCCGAAGCATTTCAATCAGATCTTGTCACTTCATCTGCCGGCGCTGGAGAGAAAACTGATGTCAATATTTCTTTAGATGATGTCATGGGAACGGATTTAATTGATGCGACTCGACGAATTTCACAAAATGCAATTGATTTTTCGATGGAGATGCCTGGCGGACGTGCAGTGGCGATGGCGGTGATGCGTGTTTCGGTAAAAGCAGCTCTTGAATCGGCAAAGATGACAAACAATATCTTGATTCAAGATTTTTATCAAGCGTTGCTCAGTGTAATTAACTATGCTGATCAGCAAGGGAAAATCCGTTCAGACGATTTTGCCGATATCATTCGCGATGTCGGAGATCGTTTGGCTATTGCCCTTAAAGATTCGGGTAACGGTGTTACAATATTGAAAACCCTTACTGAATTTATTCATGAACCGAAAGAACTTTTTAAGAAGAGATAATAATGAAATCTGAATTGCCGGTGTACGCCGTCATCATGGCGGGGGGTGTCGGTTCACGATTCTGGCCAAGGAGCAGAGAAAAATCTCCGAAGCAGCTGCTCGAAATTGTGGGTGAAGGGACGATGATACAAAATACTGTTCGACGGTTGAAAGGTTTTGTCGAAGAGAAAAACATTTTTGTCGTCACGAATAAATTACAAAAAAATGCTATTGTCAAGCAGCTTCCCAATGTTCCGGTAGAAAATATTATTGTCGAACCGGTGGGAAGAAATACTGCGGCGTGCATTGGGCTTGCCAGTTTATTCATCCATCGACTTGACCCTAAGGGCATCATGATCGTTCTTCCGGCAGATCATATCATCGCCAATGAACAAGAGTTTATTCGTGTGCTGATGGTTTCCTCACAGGTCGCCCATATTACATCGGGACTTGTGACGATTGGAATTCAACCGACTCATCCGGAAACCGGATATGGATATATCCAGGTGAAAGATAAAGCTGAAGAATCGCAGCCGATAAATATTCACGGTGTGTTTGAAGTAAAAACATTTGCCGAAAAACCAAATCTTGCCACAGCGCAAAAGTTCTTAGAAAGCGGAGATTTTTACTGGAACAGTGGAATGTTTATTTGGCGGGTTGATGTGATTCTTTCAGAGATGCAAAAAAGTCTGCCCGAATTATATGCTCAACTTATTCAGCTCCAACCCTCAATCGGTACTCCGTTATTTGATCATAATCTGGAAACGACGTACGGATTGATTCGAAGCATTTCCATTGATTATGGGGTGATGGAAAAAGCCGGCCGTGTCTACGCGGTGAAGGGTGATTTTGGGTGGAACGATCTCGGCTCATGGGATGAGGTGAGCAGAATTTCATCGAAAGATGAACACGGTAATTTTGCCGAGGGAAAAATTATTGGGATCAATTCAAAAAACACGTACGTACACGGTGCTGACAAAATTATTGCCATCGTCGGTGTCGAAGATCTTATTGTCATTGATACACCCGATGCATTATTGATTTGTAAAAAAGGTGAATCTCAAAATGTTAAAGAAGTTGTTGATCACCTTCGACACAAACAGATGAACGAATACTTGTGAGAATTTTTGGGACCACACAACGCCCGTCAGCTCTTTATTTATTTGTTTTGCGCACTGTCGTAGTGAGCTGTCTGTCGTTTCTAGTTTCGTGTGCATCGTCTCCGCGGTTCATCTCTGGGCGTACAACAGAACCGAAAATTTCATCAAATAAAACGGTAACACCGCCAATAAAAGCGAAGCAAACATACGAAGGTATTGCATCGTATTATGCTGACGATTTTCACGGAAAGAAAACAGCGAGCGGTGAAATTTATGATATGCATAAATTAACCGCGGCACACCGTTCATTTCCGTTCGGAACAAAAGTTAAAGTTACAAATACTGAAAACGGCAACAGCGTCATTGTCATTGTTAATGATCGGGGTCCATTTAAGCTTGAACGAATTATGGACCTTTCACTGGGAGCCGCGGAAGCGTTGGAGATGACAAAAACCGGAACTGCCAAAGTAAAGTTAGAAGTTGTGGAATGGGGAACAGCTGAGAATAATTGATCGCAGTAAAAGTATAATTATAGCTAATTAGTTTTGTGTCTTTGCCCCATTGTTCTTACCTTTCTTCCAATGGCGAAAAAATTTATCACGGAAAATGATATTCGTTCTCTTGTTCAACAAGGGAAGAAAGAACTTATTGTTGATAAAGAAACTGCGCTGACCCCCGCAGCAAAAGATGCGGTACATCAGTTCAAAATTATTTTGATCCAGAAAGAAGATCAACCGAAACAAGTACCGCAGCAAACTTCTTCAACATCATACCATACTTCACCTGTTTCACAGACCGCAGTCGGAGGTAATCTCGTTGTCATAGGAAGCGATCACGGCGGATTTTCTGTCAAAGAAATGTTGAAGAAGTATTTGCATGACCTTGGCTATAAAGTATTGGATGTAGGAACAAATTCGGAAGAAGCTTGCGACTATCCTGATTATGCCTACGCTGTTGCGCGTATCGTGGCAAAAGGAGAGGCCTGGAGGGGAATTATGGTCGATGGAACCGGGGTAGCTTCTTGTATAGCCTGCAACAAAGTGCCCGGTGTTCGTGCCGCGGCATGCTACAGTGAGGTCGTTGCCCAAAGCAGTCGCGAGCATAACGATGCGAATGTTCTTACACTTGGAGCAAAAACGCTTGGTGAAGCGGCAATCAAATCTATTGTGAAGGTGTGGCTTGAAACATGGTTCGGCGGTGGAAGGCATAAGAAACGCGTCGATAAAATTTCTGATGTTGAAAGAAAATTTTCAAAATAATTTCCCGAACACTTCTTCTACTTTTTAAAACCATTCACATTCCAGTAATCTCGACATTCTATCTATTTTTTACTGCCTCATCGTACGCTGACTGATGTGCTTGATCCACGGAAACTAGTAATTTATATACACTTTGGTCGTCATATTTCTTAAAAGCATCGGCTAACTCACCATACTTTGTTTCAAAAAAAGTCCTGAACAAAATTGAACGTGGGTTTGAGTTTTTTTTCAGATCACTGATATTTTGAATCAGTTTGACCATATTCGCGTATCCTATATCCGGTTTCGTCGCTAACAGATCCAACCCTTTAAAGTGATATAAATAAAATCCTTCTCTAAACGGTTGATTCTTTGGATTGAGCAGGTCTTCCATTAGTGCAGTTTTGCTGTACGTCGAACCCGTTCCTCTGTCCCAGCCTTTTGCATTAGAGGGTGCTTGATTACACATGGTATAGCATTTTTGGAAGAAGGGTGTTCCGGTACCCATTTCGTATGAATCGTAATCGAAACCAACGATCAAATACATATAAAAATCAATGAAATCCGTCAATGGATCGTATTGGGTTTCATTCCTAATCAAAGCCTGTCCTTTGACGTACGTAAACTCCCATTTGTCATCAAAAATCCTTACCATTGGAGTATTCTTGGTGGAAGGATTTTTCCCAATGTAGATTGG
>JAQUOA010000026.1:0-5140 GCA_028749215.1 Bacteroidota bacterium | reverse complement strand
TCGGTCTCAGTACGATCGGATTTTCTTTGTATCGAGAGAGCGTAGGAACAATTGCTGTTTCTGATACGCTCGTCGGTTCTGTTGTTGCAGGTGCGGGAATAAACTTTAATCATGTTGTAATTGACCGCTACGGCTCCGAACTAAATGTTGGTTTCGATCTGGGGATGATTATTGCACTTTCCGAAAATATTTTTCTCGGTGCTTCACTGCTTAATTTCAATCGCCCTACAATAGGATCAGCCGACGACGAAATTCCGCAGCAGGTGATTTCCGGAATCTCATATCAGTTGCCGTATCATGCTTTTGTCAGTTTTGATTTGGTGAAGGATGTTCGATATCCACTTTCGTACAGAACAGCTGTGCAATTTTCACCGCATGAAATAATTACGGTGCGTGCAGGCGTTGCACAAGAACCATCCCGTCTGTTTGGCGGTATTAGCGTTCATTTGAACAGTATCCAGCTTGATTATGGAATTGGATCACACGCTGAACTTGGATTGACACATTCAATTGGAATTTCATTTTATCCGTGAAAATAATTTTTTCCATTGGTGCCTGTTATATTTTATGCTGCTCCTGTTATGGACAGATAGATGCATCTGCACGGGCGAATTATGACGATGTTTTGGAATCTGTCTTTGACAATACTTCGGAAGAAGCTAATCAGCAGCTTTTTGTCGATGATCTTGAATATTTCCGCATGCATCCTGTCAATCTGCGCAATGCAACGTACGGTGAACTCACTAAGGTTCCGTTTATTTCCCCGCTGCTTGCAGAAAAAATTTTAATGTTCAGAGATACGGTGAGGATGGTTTCCGTAAATCAACTTCTTCTCATTCCGGAAATCAATTGGGTTTTGCTGGCTAAGATTACTCCATTTATCATTCTCCGTGATGACGAGAGCGGCAGCTCCTGGTATTCGATTACATTGGCAGAGCTGAGGACAAGGACTGAGAAACGGCTCCAGATTCAACAAGGGTTTCAGAAGAATAAATTTTTGGGAGACCGCAATGCACTCTATCAACGGCTAAAAATTGGAAACGAAAATATCGAGTGTGCCGCGGTCCTTGAAAAAGATGTTGGAGAGAGAATGAATGACGGGTTCATTGCTGGATATCTGAACGTTCAAAATATTGGAGCTTTACAGCAATTTGTCGTTGGGAATTATTCACTTACTGCCGGACAGGGATTATCTCTGGCAAGAAATATGGGTACGTCAAAAGGTTCAGTTATGGCCGGGCAAATTAAAAAAAAGCGCGAAGGAATTTCGCCAAGCGCTTCGACGGATGAGTACCGATATTTTCAAGGTGTTGCAGGGGTATTACATTTTGAGAATGTGAAACTCATTCCATTTTATTCCAATAGAATGCAGACAGCCACTTTAGATTCTCTCAACGTCATTTCGAGTTTTTATCCATCGGGAATTTTTAGAACCACTTCGGATATTTCAAAGCGCAACAATGTGCGAGAAAGAATTTATGGCGGAACCCTTACTGTTGAAATCAGTCCGCGCATTGAAATAGGAACAACCGCCCTTCTCATTGCGTATGATAAAAAGCTGATCCCAACCCTTTATAATTTTGAAAATAAGAAGTCAATTTCAACGGCAAGTTTATTTGCAGACGTTGTGCTGGAAGAAATAGATATGTTTGGAGAAATAGCTACAAACAATGGAAACAGTTTTAGCGGTATTTTTGGGGGAATATTTTCTATCGGCAGACGCACATCGTTTACTTATCATCATCGTTCATTTGTTCCGGGATATGTCAATCCTTTGGCGCGTCCTTTTGGCGAGCGAGATAACATCAGCGATGGTGAAATCGGAAATTATTTTGGCATGACATTTACGCCGATGGATGGTATTGTGTTTTCAGGTTACGCTGACAGTTTTGCATTACCGGAACAATCGGATTTTGGATCCACCGGCAAAGAATATTTTGTTCAGATTGAATCGAAGCTTGCGAAATCTTTTGAGATCACGGCGCACCTTCGAACCCGAAGTGCATCACGCATCAACATCCGAACAGAAGATGATGAACGTCAACAGGTAAATTACAGAATTGGTTATAAGTATACAGTGTACAGTAATTTTATCATCGCCCAGCGTTTGGAAATTGTCAACGTCAATTATTTCCCGACTCACTATTTTGAAAAAGGAATGCTTACGTTTGTTGAACTGGCGTTCAATAGAAAATCATTTCCTGTTTCAGTCAAATCCCGCTTCATTCTTTTCGATTCAGATTCGTACGATGCTCGTTTGTATCAATATGAATCTAATATGCGGGGAGGTTTTTCAAATCCCCCTTTATATGGGAAAGGAATGCGATGGTACATGATTGCGACGTATTCTATGTTTGAAAATTTATTTCTTTCGCTTCGTTATTCGGAAACCAAAAAGCTCGATGTCACTGTTATAGGAAGCGGAGATGATGAAATTGCAGGATCGCTTGATAATCAAGTCAGTCTACAGTTAGATTTCGAGCTCTGAAAATATTTTGGTATATTACTGTATGAAAATTGGAAAAAATAAAACTGTCGTTTTGGGAATGTCCGGAGGGGTAGATTCTTCCGTGTGTGCTGCCTTGCTGGTTGAACAAGGATACAATGTCATCGGCATTACGATCAAGACGTTCAATTACGACGATGTGGGCGGAACCATAGAAGGCGATAAGAGCTGCTGTTCTCTTGCCGGAATTAACGATGCGCGCATGATTGCCGCAAAGCTGGGTTTTCCGCATTATGTCATGGATTTCTCTGAGGTGTTTGGCAAAGAGGTGATCGATAATTTTGTTGATGAATATATGCATGGCAGAACTCCGAACCCATGTGTGATTTGCAACCGGAAAATTAAATGGGAAGAATTACTGCGCAAAGGCAAACAGCTTGGCGCCGATTATGTTGCGATGGGACATTACGCAAAGTTACGAGTTGATGACGCAACGAAGCGTTATGTTGTTGCGCGCGGCAAAGATGAAAAGAAAGACCAGTCGTACATGTTGTGGAACGTCACGCAAGAATCGTTGAGCCACACATTATTTCCACTCGCTGCGTATACCAAGGAAGAGGTGCGTGACCTCGGAAGAAAATTTGGCCTACGGACTGCCGACAAAGGCGAAAGTTTTGAAATCTGCTTCATCACAGACAATAACTACGAACGTTTTTTGAAACATAAAATGCCGCACCTTGAAAAGGAAGTTGGTGACGGAAAGATTCTTTTGCATGGCGAGATGATGGGAGAACACGATGGGTTTCCTTTTTACACGGTTGGACAAAGGAAAGGATTAGGGGTTGCCCATCCTGATCCACTGTATGTTACCTCAATCAATTACAAAGAAAATATTATCGAAGTCGGCTACGAGAATGAATTGCTTCACTGCGGATTGACTGCATCAAAATTAAATCTGATTAAGTACGAAAATCTTTTTAACGGCAAACCTCTCACCGTGAAAATCCGTTACAAAGACACCGATGAATCTGCCCTTGTCACCCAGCTTGATGGAACCGGCAACGGGGATGGAAAAGTGAAAGTAGAATTCGATAAACCGAAACGGGCAATCACCGCAGGACAATCGGTCGTTTTTTATGAAGGGAACGATCTGGTGGGCGGAGCAATTATTGATGGAACTTTTGATTAATAGAATTTTTATTTTCTATCCAACCAATTCAACAGCCCTGTAATAAATGTCAACGGATGCGGCGGACAACCGGGGATAAAAAGATCTATCGGATATTTGTTGATGAACTCGCGGTTTAATTCCGGTGAATCTTTAAAAATTCCGCCAGAGATTCCGCACGCCCCAAAAAGAATGGAAATCTTTGGAAAAGGGACTGCATCATAGCAGAGAAATGTCGGTTCTGCCATCGCTTTTGAGAGTGGTCCTGTAATGACTATTCCATCGGCATGACGCGGTGACGCGACAAACTCAATTCCAAATCTCCCCATATCAAAATTTACATTGCTCAGCGCATTCAATTCCAATTCACAACCATTGCAACCGCCCGCAGAAATTTGTCGAAGCTTTAATGATCTGCCGAAATATTTCCTGATTTTTTCGGATGCGATCTCAGGGGTAATTTTTTGCCGGCTTCCATCTACAACAAGCTGTTCACGTGAACTGCAGGTGATATGATATTCATTTGTAAAATGAATAGCTTTCTCGGGGCATTGCTGTTCACACAACGGACAAAAAACACACAATCCCAAATCAATCTTCAATGGATTCAGTTGAATCGCGTTTGTCGGGCATACACTCTGACATTCTTTGCATCCATCGGGACATTTTTCGGGTTGGAGCTCAGGCATTCCGCGGAAGAGCGGCGGCAGTGATGCATGGTGAACATCGTGAACGATCGGATCGCCTTGTAAAACTCGTAATTGAATACTTTCAATCATAAAATATCCTCATTATAAATCATGCCCTGAATATGACAAATCAAAACTTTTGTTGATAAGCGGAAAATCAGAAATTGCTTCGTTTCGTAGTGCCAGCGCTACTCCATACCAATTATGAAATGACGGATCTTTAATTTTGTATTGTTTCCATGTTCCGTCTGAATTTGTGAAGGCGCAGTGAACAATTTCTCCGCGCCATCCTTCGATTACTGAAATCACGCCGGCGTTGGTTTGAATATCGACCATTGCATTTTTTGTTGGTCCCGGAGAAAGGTTTTCCAATTGGTCGAAAATGAAACGAAGCGATTCATCAATTTCTAAAGAGCGTATGCGCGCCCGTGCAAAAACATCGCCTGATGATAATGTGATTAATGGTAGAGGGGTGTACCGGTAAACCCCGTACGGGAATTGACTTCGCGTATCAAGTTCAACACCGCTTGCACGGGCTGCCGGACCAACCATTCCAATTTGTTTTGCCCATTCCTTCGTAATCATGCCGGTGTGGTCAAGTCGTGCAAGCACACTAGTGGCATCGAACATTACATTATTGATTGAAGAAATGTCTTTTTGCACGAGCCGTAAATTAGTTTTTAATTTTTCAAATGCTTCATCGGTTGGATCAAATCGAAGTCCTCCCGGAACAATAAATCCTCGTCCGAAGCGGGAACCGCACAGAAGGGCAGAGCTGTTTATGACTAACGTCCGTAATCTACCGTACGACGCTGCACCGATTGCATATCCAACATC
>JAQUOA010000178.1 GCA_028749215.1 Bacteroidota bacterium | reverse complement strand
GCCGGATCGGTCATATTTCCGTTTGCATTCGCATTTGAAAAAGTTGTCGAGTTCTGCGTTTGCTGCAACAGCAATTGTGCAGCAGTCGGTGGAGCACTGATACTGGTTCCATTCAAACCCAACGTATACCCTTGAATTGTTCCAATGGATTGCGCAGCAAAACTAAATGAGCCAATGGTCATCGTTCCATAGAGAAACTCAATGACGCCCGTTCCTTCATACAACTTCACTTGGTAGTTCCACTGCGGATGTCCGCCACTTCCGGAATACCACGCCTGCATTCGTATCCACTCAACCGTTAAGACACGGTTGCCCACTGTGCCTGAGGTTTGATATTTAATTCCATTACCTAACGCTAACAACCCGCCGCCGGATGTGTCTGTGGTTTGGTCATAGTAGAATGGAGCGATGGTCAACGGCATTGTCCGTGTCGTTGCGGTTGCAGGTTGGCTCATGTCATTATCCGTTGAGCCGTATTGATAGGTCGACGGACCTCCATTGTTCGTTGCTGAAGAAAGATCCATGAAGCCGTTGGTAGAAACTGAAAACGTTGTATACCGCACACCTAAATACCAAAAATCAAATCCAATATTTACAGGATAACTTCTATCATCGTCCTCTGCGCCGGAGCCTGTATAGCGCCACGTTGGGATTGAATTGCCGGTAAACTCAATTGAGTTATACGTAATACCTGTAGTGCGCGTCAAATTTCCGTTTGGTGCATTGTAGTTTGCCAAACTCTGTGCATGAACGAGTTGCACCATACCTGCAGCAACTCCCAACACAACGGATGCAATTGCTCGAAACGTTTTGTCTATCAAAAATTTTCTGTTATATGTTTTCATGGTGATAAGAAACTTTTGATCTTCTATTTATTGAAGTAGTTCAAAATTTTTTCCGTAAACTTCGCCCGCACTGTTACAAATGGCCCGGCTGACCAATAATCTTTTCCAACAAGGTCCTGATCTTTCGTGCCGACAAAATTGTACCCCACACCAAAGTGAATATTTTCAAATGGAACGTAACCAAGTTCGGCGCTGTACCCGTTCTTGCTGGAAGTTGAATTGGCTTGGTTCACAATGCGCGAGTCCAAAATGCGATATTCGGCGGCAACATCAAAATTGTTCCAACGCAAATCGTATTCGGCTCGGATGAGGTAGAAATCGGTAACGGTTGATGCTTTTAACCCATACGCTTCATCCGTTGCATACTTCAAAGCATACTTTGTTCCGATTTCTAATCCGATAATCGGTTCAACGAAAGTATGCAGAGAAACTATATTAACATCGTTTGATGTAATTGGATTGACGAGCCCGTTAAATTCAATCTTCTTTTCAAATTTTCCAATCACATTCAGCCAGTCAAAATCTACCGGTCGGTACGCAAGACCGATCGCATTGTCAAATTTTTTCAATAGCCCGTTGCTTAATCCCGCACCAACCTGATTTTCCGATAACGTACCGTCGGCAAATGTATTTGATGCGGTTTGCGGTTGATTTCTTTCTTCTTCAAAATACACAAGCTTTTCAATCAATGTGAAATCAGAAGCTAATCGAAGATCGCCGCCGAAGGTAAGGTTGCGCCGTGTTGACAGCGATGTTTTGCCAAGCTCCCCTTTAATACTCGCTTTGTACGACTTTTTTGGTAAGAATTCAAAGCCAAGCGAAAATGCATCGTTATCATTTGTCTTTGCTTCAGCAACATTTCTGTCTAACGCACGAGTGCGTTCAAATTGAATATTGGAGGTAATTTCATCTGTAATTTTTGTGGTGTTCTTCAAGCCAATACTTGCCTGATTGCGACGGCCGTTAATACCGTTTCCAATTTCATACCGTCCGGTAACCGATGTTCCATAACCAAGATCAGAACCGATACCGAATGTTGTGGAGTTACCGCTTCCGATGTAAAATCGTTGTTGTGCATTGAGCGTAACATTGTCTAATACCCGGTATTCGACACCGACAGCACCGCTTGACGGTTTCACTTCATCTTTGGCAGAATTGCTGAAGCTATGTTCATATTCACCGGTAACATTCAATCTGCTGGTTGCATGTACGGTTGCTTTTGACGTTAACAATGTTGATTGACGTTTTTCCGTCAAAGCGGTGTCCGTGCGGCTGTTTTCATATTGCAAGTTTTCTGCATGAAGCGAAAGAGATGCAAAACTTGCAATCTTCCGTTCCACTCCTCCAGTGATTGAATTTACGAAGACATTACTATTTCCGCTTGTCTGCTCTGTTCTATAATAATCGGTAAGAAGCTTTGTTTCATATAAACCATCGTATGAACCGCCAACGCCGTACTTTTTCGAACCAATTTCTCCAATGCCCCCTGCTCCTGCTGTTTGATTCATAAATCCGCTTTCTACCTTTCGGAAATATGATTTCAATTGCAAATGTTCTACCGGCGAACCACCAAGTTCAACTTTCCACGCCGCACCCTTACTATTGACATCAGAGCCCTGGGCAAGTTCTGCGCTGGTTGTTATTTTATCTAAATATGAATAGCGCGTGTTGAAACCAAGCAGCGTATAATTTTTTGGTTTGCGTTCTTCCGAAATTGCTGTCACGCCAACCTTCAAACCGGAAACAATTTCTTTCTCACCTTGAATTCCTGCAACATAATTTGTCGGCAATCCGCTTTGTGATTCGTACGATATTACGATGTACACCGGATTGCCCGCTTCGTCAATACTCTGGACCGGCTGTTTGAAGAACAACGTTCCCTGCACATAATCAATTTCATAATCGCCAAACCGAGATTTTTCGATGCGGCTGAGGATGACTTCGTTGTGGCGTTTATCGCGCGTTTCAATTCGCACTTTTTCTGAACCGGTAACAACATTGCTTGATCCAAGAAAATAATATCCCGATATACCTTGGCCGCGAATTTCATCCTGGACAACTTTACGATCGGTTACAGTACCAAAAGCATCTACTTTTTCAGTTTTGTTTTCGTAATGTCCGCTCACTCCGGTAAATGTACGATCGTATCGAGCCAGTTCATTTTGTGAAAACTGCGTGTTGAAATCGCCGAACATCATGTACGAACGGTTGCGTTCAAGTTTTACAAAGAATGGATTACTTGTTTGCGCAGTGTAATCAATCTTGCTGTTGTCGCCATAGATAGAATAGAGCACATCGGGATCCAGATCACGGAAAAGTCTGTCTTGCTGTCGGCGTTCGTTGTCAAACGAAGCGGTCAGCAAATAATTATTCCACACAGAACCGCGTCCGTAAAATGCCAGACGACCGGCACTGTGGAAACCGGCATCAATTTTATTTTTATTTTTCAACTCACTCAGGTCACCGGAAGTTGAAAGATTTGTTCCCGAAGCATCGGCAGAACCGACCATCATCAATGGTTCTATAGGTGTGGTAAATTCAACAACTTCTTTTGTCGTTGCTTTATCGGCAGTGAATACCATCGTCGAAGGTCCGGCTTGCTGCGGAGAACGCATAGTAAACTCTGCAACGCCATTTACAATGCGAACTTGTATCCCGGGTGTATTCGGATCAGCATCGATGGCATCAGTGATAAGACTATCGGCATTGAGTGTTACAAAATATCCGCTTGGAATTTGCACTCCCCAAGCATCTACCACTCTTGTTCTCAGTTTCATCATTTTACCATCAGCGGGTAAATTTTCTTCCGGAATATCGACTACAATAGAATCGGGAGAGCCTAAGTGATGGATCTGTCGTTCAACGGTTGTCCGATTTCCATTTGGCATTCGAGCTACCACTGTGAATTTCACTGGTCCTTCGGGAGTTGGAACGCCGATAAATTCAAAAACACCGTCAGGACGAACAGCTGTTGAATCTACCGGTTTACCATTTACTTGTAACTGAATAAATAATCCGGGAGAAGCCTGCCCAGCAATAAATTGATTTTGAAAAGCGCTTACTGTTCTTTCTTTCGGTTCGTTGATAACCACCTGGGCATCAACAAACGAGAAAGCAAGAACGACGCTTCCTAAAATCATTACAGCATATTTTTTAATTATTGCGAGCATTATTTTTTGTTTACTATTTCTTTCAGCGTAGTGAGCTTACCGAGTTTTACTCTCGGTAAGCCCGATGACACAGCAAATGATTAGTTAACTTTTATTTTGTATTGGATAATTTTGCTCCCACTTTGGGCGATCGTGTATGGACCTGCGTTTAATGTGGTCCCATCACATGATGCAAAACCTGGTGCACCGCCTGTGTTTAAGTTCGCTGTTCCGTCAACCAAAATGCCCTTACCAACCCCATATCCGTTCGTAGTAAAAGAAGTGTTCCCCGGAATTGCATTGGATATAGTGACGCTTGTAGCTGTACCAGTTCCGGTATTGCTAACAGTGATTGTAAACTCAATGGAATCGCCAGGTGCTGGATTTGCGTTGGTTCCGACAGACGGAGCGATAATTGCATTTCCCAAAACGATGCTAATATTCGGAGCTGTAACTTTCGTTTGATTACCAGACAACGTTTGTGTCGTTGCACCACCAACAAGAGGAGTAATCGGTGAGCCATCGGTTGTCTGTACGATGTACGAATTCGTAATGGAGGCACCATCAGTACTCGAATTAGCGAAAATTGAATCAGCGATCATAATGTAAGCGGAATCACCACCCGCTAAACGGAAAGAGAATGTAGCACCAGCTGTATCCGTTCGAACTGTATAGGTACCGTATCTCGTCGTTGCAGTATCATAGCGTTGGTGCATACCTACCGTTGGGGTATATGCGGTTACAGTTCTCGTAAAAGAGAAACCATTGGGAACACTTGCTGTCGCATTACCTGTATTCTTTATAGCTATAATTCTGCGGATCGTATCACCAGGATTACCAGATCGTATCGCAAGCGAATTCCAGAGTGAAATGATCATTCCTGAAGCTTTCGCAACAGTTATTGGCGTTAACGCTGACGCATATTTTGTGTAATTATTAGCTGCATCGTTGTAAAGTATTTTTGTTCTTGTAACAGGTGTTGCTGCTGCATCCATAATTGTAATTATTGTCCCAACTCTCACCCCAGTTCCATTGTTTGATGTATTTTCAATTATTACATCAACTGTTCTTGTGGTTCCGAGACCCGCTCCAAGTGCCGCCGCAGGTATTGTCCATGTAACAGAATCAATTAAAAATGAACCACCACCAGATGACGTGACATAAGAAAAACCGTTATCCAACTTAAATGAAAGCGTTGCATTTCCTGAAATTGGAGCAGTTCCAGTATTGTTCATTGTAATAGTATATTGATAGGCAGCACCTGGTATAGCATTTGCTGGAGTTGCTGTTTGTGATCCCGAAATTGTAATCACCGGTTTTGCAATGGTAATTTTTTCAGTATGGTACACTAAGCCAGTACCACCTACACGAGTAACTCCTGAAGGACCAGTTGAATTAGATTCTACAGAAATTCTCACCGAATCGAGATGTGTATCCGTAAGATTCCCTGGAATTTTTATCCTAAGAATAATGGTATGAGCACTGTCATGACCAAAAGGGAAAGTACCTCCATTACTGATAACAGGATCCCCAGCATCCCATGCGCCTAAAGTTCCAGTATCTTTATACATTGTAACGGTCCAATTTACTGGAAGATTAACTACAGTGAATTTATAATCATCATTGTAGTTACCGGAGTTAACAATTGTAAAAAATTTATCAACCGTCGTACTGTCAAGAGAAGTCGAAGAATTTGAGACAGGACTTTGGTTGATAGACACTTTATAACCAACGGTCATTGTCACAGCGGCAGAAGAATCATTTCGTACGTTACTTCCAGCATTGTATGTTACGAATGCCTTGTTCGTAATAACCGTACCAGCCAGCGTACCTGCAGCGAACACCTGCTGCATAGAGGAAAGCAACAGTATTGCTACCA
>JAQUOA010000025.1:16019-22710 GCA_028749215.1 Bacteroidota bacterium | reverse complement strand
CGTTTCGGACAAAATTTTCGATCATAGATTTGTCTGCCACGTGAAAGACCAGCACTGCTTGATTCGGCGGATCGCTGAATGCACCGGCAAGCATCAGTTCGCCCCGTTCATGAGATTCACGAGCAAGTCGAAGATGTTCATCTCGGTATTGTCCGCGGCGAGTAATATAATCGTCAACAACAAAATACAACAAAGCGTAGTACGCCATACGAGTTCCTCTTCAGACAGAAAAAAAATGGATTACCGCAGATAGAGTGGATTGAAACCAGATTTACTTCAACTTAAAATTAAATGTAATGTTACAGACTTGTTCTAATTGAGGTTGCGCACTTTGCAATGGTTCAAATTGCCAGAACTTCACTTTCGCCAGTGCGGCATTTTCTAACCGTGTGTCTCCTTTTTGCAGCGGTGTTGCAGTTTTTACCGTCCCGTTTGGCAGCACAACCACACGCAGTTTAATTTGAGCACCAGTGTTCACTCCCGAAGGATACGTTGGTATGTCACCCACCGTCATTCTTCTATTAATGCCGTTTGCCCAACGAATTCCAAACGATACATTGTCTCCAATTCCATCTCCGCTTCCGTACCCTCCTTTGCCTTCTCCACCGCTGCCTGGAACAACCCCTGTGCCATTTTCACTTCCTGAATAAGAGCCGGTCGGGCCTTCCTTTTTCCCGGGCGATGAAGAATAGAATGAACTGGATCGTCTCTCATCCCTTCCCGTTGTAATTTTATTGGAGAGCGTGATCGGCGCATTAGGATCGGAGTTCACCGATTTTTTCGTTGTCGGAAGATGAATCACATCTTCTGTTAACGGAAAGTACGTCCGTCCCGGTAATGCTACAGGATTATTAACCGTTGAAGTTTTTTCTTCGGTGGTGATATCCGGTTCAGCCTGCGTGGGAAGAGAAAACTTTGGTAAATTTCCACTGCCGCCCCCCATTGTTCCCAAACTGATCTCAATATATTTTGTCTGAGGCAATGTCGGGTGAAAGTAGGAAAAAAATAAAATGATTCCCATGACGCCATGGAGAATGACTGAACCAATCCATCCAAATGATGTGTTGTGATAGTGCGATGTCATCATGGTATTACAGTTCTTCGGCAGGTTCGGTTGCGATCATAAAGCGCTGTGCTCCAATACCTTTTGCCATATCAATAATTTCTACGGCTTGTTGAAGTTTTACAGCTTTATCCGCTCGTACAATAATTACTTGGTTCTTGTTTCGGTCAATAATAGGAACAAGTTTTTGAGCCAACGTTGATGTTGTCACTTGTTCCGCATTAAGATAAATTCTACCGTTCTCAGTCATGGTGATAATGGTTTGCTGATCCGGCTGCACTTCACCTGATTGCGCTTTCGGCAGCAGCACATTCACGCCGCGGAATGTTACGAACGATGATGCGAGCAGAAAAAATACCAGCAATTGCAGCAGCATATCCGGAAGTGTCGCGTAATTAAAGTTCGGATTGATTGTATGACGTTGTTCGAATTTCATGGTCATTCACCTTTCGGCTCAAAGATATCGTCGTCATCGGCAAAGACCGTTCTGGATGGCTTACTTTTTTTCGGTTGAATGGACGGCATATCCTGAGCAGCACCATCTTGCTGATTTAACATGCGAAAGAATTCTTCTGATGTCACTTCAAGATTGTGAACCAGCCGCGTAATATTTGACACGAACAAATTGTAAAAGAAAAGCGATGGAATACCGACAATTAATCCGAATGCGGAACAGAGCAGACCATGCCAAATACCGGCAGAGAGCGTCGTGGCATCGGCATTGCCGCCGAGCGTTTCGATGGTTTGAAATGCGATCACCATACCGATAACAGTTCCGAGGAATCCCAGCATCGGAGAAATTGCCGATACATTTGCCAGCAAGCCGATCCGTTTTTCCAGCATAAAGATTTCTTCTTTCGCTGCCGATTCAATTCCTTCTTTAATGGCGGTGTTTCCCTTGTGGAAATTTAAAACGCCTCTCTTCAGAATCGCACCGATCGGCGCATTCACACTCGCGCAAGCATCCACGGCACCTTTAATATCATCGTGTGACAGTGCACTTCGCACTTTCATCAATAATTGTTTATTGTCAACATTGGCTCTTGCCAGCACGACATATTTTTCAATAATCACTGCAACAGCTACAAATGAACACAGCAGAATCGGCCACATTACCAATCCGCCCTTCAAAAAAAGTTCGAGAAGATTCATTCTCTATTCCCTCCGCTATATATTATTTACCTACTTTTGCAATCACGTAACTCGTCTCGAGCATATGCTCCATCTTTTCAGCCTGCTCTCTCGCCGCAGTTTTGGATTCGTACCTGCCGATGCACACTCGGAAATATCCGCCTAACGGTTCCGAAAAGGCTTCGAAGCCCGCATCAGAAAATAATTGTACTTGCGCGGTCGCTTTCGCCTCCGTCGGCCATGAAGCAATTTGAATAGTGTACATTCCCGTACCGGTCACTACAGTTTTCTTTGCAGCATGCTCAGCCGGTTTGACTTTCGCGTTTGATTCCAACTTTGTCAGATTCTCTTCAACTTTTGCTTTCGCAGTATCCAGTTGTTCAGTCACCGGGCTTGCGGTATCCTGCACAACGGGCGAAGCAGTTTCAGCAGGCAGGCTTACAACAACCGGCGGAGCTTTCTTCTTTCCCCACAGCTTTACAACACCCGTGGAATTAAGAACGAACGCCGCACCTCCCAGTAAAACAATAGTGACAATAACGATAATTAACGCTTTTGAAGTCCCTCCGCCTCCGCCGCTCGGTGACGAGGAACTTTTTCCGGATTCACCTTTCACGTTTAGATTAGGCATTGTGACATCTCCTTATGATTAACTTGTGAGAAAACTTGTTTACCAATTGTAACTTACCCCTAGCAATAAATACATCGATCGTTCACGGTAACCATTCCAAATATAATAATGCTGGTTGATGAGATTTTGAATCTCGGCATATCCGCGGAAGTGTTCAAACAATTCAATATCTGCTTTCACACTGGTGTACACATATCCGGCCGTTGTATGCGTGTTGGAAAAATTCGTATATCTCGACGCAATGTATTCCGCCAAACCTTCTACGTGCAAACCAAAGTCAAAGTAATGGTGGTACACTGTCCCGAATGAATACTTTGGAATGTACGGCAATGTTCCCAAAGAATCTCGTTGCACTACCTGTTGCGCCGAAAAATATGCCGTAACATTTTTATTTCTGTCCAATCTGTACAAGATGGAAAAATCTATTCTGGTCGACCGAACATTGGAAAGATAAGTAACTTCCCACACTTTTGCATCTGTGCTGTCTAAAAAAGTAGGATAATTATTGATGTTTTTGTATGAAAACTTTGCGTTTGCCGTCAATTCTTCTATGGGTGTATATTCCATCCCTGCCTGCACCTGAACTTTTACGTCAGAAGGTGCAACAAAAGCATTAAAGTTGATATACCGGTTTTGCTTGATCAACGACGACAATGTGTTACGTTCAACGTTTGGTGAAAACCCTGCATACAGCGATGCATTGTCGGTCATGAAATATCGCAATTCAACCTGCGGATAGAGCCTGCCGCTGGTGACGCCAAAATTTCCGCGGTAAAAAAACTGCTCAAGTGCAAACGCACATTGTAAAGAAGGAAGGAGTGATGTAAGCCCATCAGCTTTAAGAATGAACCATTGACCGGATTGGAGTCCGGGGAGATACATGGTGTAACTCGTCGTACGGTACTCCAGTTGTCCGCGAAGTGCCATATCAACGAATCGAGTCGATGCAACGGTGTTGAAATACAAGTCGCTTTCACTGGACCGTAAAGAATCATTTGCCGCAAAATTTTCCAATCCGATTGTTCCCGTATAGTCCAACCCGCTCAACGAATGATACGGCAGTGCATAGCGTGAACCAATACCAAACGACAGATCAAACGTACTCAAATCTCTAGTGCGCGTGGGAGAAAGCGATCCGTATGCTCTGTACGATTGACGATCGTATTGAACATCGCCATTCAATTGTGCGTAAGGAAGAACAGTCGAAGATTCAGGCAGCACGTATCTTCCGCGTCCGCCAAATCCTCCTTTCCATCCATCTGCATTTTTCTCGTGTCCTTCTGTCGACGTATAGTACCCGTTTAAGATAAAAGAATTTGACTGATCGTGTTGACCAAACCAACCGTCAAATTGCGGAGTAAGGTAAAACCCATACCCAGCAAAAACTTTACCGTTCATTGCGGTTGGCGTGCGCGAAAATGATTTCGTTTGTTTTGGAGAGATTGCGCCATCGGCTGCTGCGGAACGAACTCCGACAGAAGGTTTGTCTGGTACAAAGTATCTCTCTTCATCATCTTCCGTTTTAGACTGAATGTTCAGATCAATCTTTTCATTCCCCGTAATCACAAATTCCGGAACGTCTATTTTTGGTAGAGGAGCGTTCTCTTTTGGCGGCTGCACTTCTTTTTTTACATCAACATCTTTCTGTGCCGCTTCTTTTTTTTCTTGAGCAGTCACCACCATCACACACAACAACACCATGAACACCAATCCGCTTTTCATCACAACTGCTCCAATAATTTTAATCGCTTCTCTGCCGATGAAACAAGGTCACTCAATTTATTTTGTTTTATCACGTAGGTGTAAGCATCTTTCGCTTTCTGAACCTGGTTTGTTTTTTCGTAACATTCACCCAGGTTAAAGTATGCATGCGAGATCCACTGTGCGGCGGCAGGGAACACGTACCGCACCCGCATGTAATTGACAATAGCTTCGGAGAAATTCTTTTGTGCCTGGTACGTAAGGCCGACAGCATACTGTCCTTCGGCAGCAATTTCATCGGTGCGATTGACAGCGACCGCCTTAAAGTATTCAACGGCTTTGGCAAATTGTCCCGCTTCATAATTCATCCAGCCAAGCGCCAGACGGCTTCTGTCCGAAGCAACCGTCTTGGAATACTTTGAAATTGTCTCTTCAAATTTTTTCATCGCCGCAGTACTTTGGCCCGTGCCTTTAAATACCAACGCCTGTTGATATGAAGCTTCAGATGCTTCATCAGATTTTGGATACATCTCTTCAATCCGTGCAAAGGCACTCAGCGCAAGGTCCGGCTTGCCCCGCTGCGCATTCATTGCACCGGTTTCAAACAGGGATGCACTTACAACACGGCTGTTGGGATAGTCATCGGCAACAACGCGGAATGATTCAAGTGCCGCCAGAGCATTGTTCAACCCCTGGTACGATTTCCCAATCCAATAGTATGCATCGGGAACAAGCTTGCTTTTTGAAAATCTGGTTAAGAAATCTTTGTAGGCAACAATCGAACTGTCAAATTGGTGCTGACTGTAGAAGAGATCTCCTTTTTTAAAGTACAGCTCATCAGCCAAGCGCGCACCGGAATTTGTTTTCACATAATCATCAATCACGGAAATTGCATCGAGTGGCTTTCCAAGAAGAACAAAACAGTATTGCATTCCGTTCACGGCATCGCCGGCAAGCGGCGTGCTTGCATAGTTGCTCACCACAACGCTGTAGGCTGCGATAGCATCCGGGTATTTTTCCATATTATAGTACGCATCACCAATGCTGTACTGCGCTTTGGGTGCAATGTCGCTCTTTGGGAAAGTTTTTACCAGCTTTTCAAATTCCGTAATCGCCTGGGTGTAACGTTTGTTTTGAAAATGTATCAAACCGATGCCGTAATATGCATCGTCGACATATTGCGACTTGGGATATTTTATGGTGAGTTCTGAAAATCGAGCGATGCCTTCTTGATCATTGTTGGCGCGAAACTCTGCATTAGCAACTTGAAACAGGGCGTAATCTGCATCCTTGGCATTTGGATTCGCTTTACCGTACACGCGGTACGCTTCACTTGCCTGTTTGTACTCCTTTGCTGAATAGTAACTGTCGGCGCGTCGCAATTGCGCATCCTGCAGGTATTTTTTTTCAGAATCAGTGGCGATGACTCGTTCAAATGCTGAAGCAGCCTCAATAAATTTCCCTTGTTTCAGATATGACCATGCCAAACCGTACTGGGCGTCTAATTTTTTATTTTCGGGAAGAGCTGTAAGAGACTGTGCATAAAAACGTTCTGCCGCTTCGTATTTTTCCACTTGAAAATTAGCTTCGGCTGCCCAGAAGTACGCTTCGGAATTCTTCGGCTGTGTGGTGTAGCGTCGTGCGTATGTTTCAAATAATTTTGCCGCATCGGCAAACTTTTTCAACTTATAGAGCGCCCATCCCTCTTGAAATTGCGCGTCGCCTTTTAATTCTTTCCCCCCTGATTCAACTTTCCCGACTGAACGAAATGCAGAGAGTGCGTTATCGAAATTCTTTAATGCCAACTGAGTTTCACCGGTCATTCGGTAAGCGTCTCCAAGCACATCACTTTTTGGGTACTTTGCTGTGATCTGTTGGAATGCATTTAAGGCTTTATCAAATTCTTTACGGTCGTAATAGATCATCCCCGTTTCATACAAAGCATTGTCAGAAAAATCACCTTCCGGACGGCGCGAAACAGTCTGCATGTATGTTGCCAAAGCAGAATCGACTTTCCCGCTTAACTGAAGAGCCCGCCCTTTACGAAACATCGCTTTATGGGCAATGTCGTCGTCGCCTTTCACTAGTTCGTCAAAAAATTTGACTGCTAAATCATAATCCTTGGTGTTCAAATATGTCCACGCATACGAATATTTCACCTCGCG
>JAQUOA010000025.1:2324-15919 GCA_028749215.1 Bacteroidota bacterium | reverse complement strand
CGCTTGAGACTGTTGGGATACTGATCAAGGAATTTTTGCAGTTGTTCAAACGATAACTGATACAGTTTATCTTCAAAAAGACCGGTTGAAAATGCGTAGTCTTGTTCTTCTTTTAGTTCAGAAGAATTTGGCTGCGCGGCATTCAGTTGCACAAGAAAAATAATAAGGAAAAACAGATATGCTATTCTCTTCACTTTGCCCTCAAGAACAATTTTTGCTCATTTAAAGTAATGGTTTTAATTGAGCCGTTAAACCTATTGTAATTTAAGACATGAATCTTTTGTAGTCAAGAGATATGGTGATTTTTGAGTTGGAGAGATTTTGAATAAGCACAAAGGAAAAATTCTGACCTACCTCCACATCCCAAACAGTGCACCCGAAATTACAAAGATAACAAGTGCATAACCGACGGTGATAAAAAAAAGAATGCGCGGTCTTTCTTCAAATAAAAAATTTATAGCAACTGTGGCAGCACTAAATCCTATCCAGAAACCAATACCGGTGATGATCCCCTGCGTCATGCCAACGCTGTCGGTGAGATCGATAAAGATAGACATGATAAAATTGAATAGGAGAAGAACAAAAAAGACACCTGTATAATTTTTTAGTGAATGTACCGGCGGAATTTTACTAAAATCTTTTCCAATCAACTCCATCCACTTCTTTCCAAATAATGCCTGCGAATACCACAGCGATCCTAAAGCAAAACAGATAATTGTTGATATGAGAATCGGAATAAAGTGCGATGAAATATGTTCCAACATTATAATCCTACCATGGCTTTAGCTTTTTGTAGAACATTTTCGACGGTAAATCCGTAATGTTTATACAAAACTTCATACGGTGCTGACTGACCGAAAGAATTAATAGTGATAGTGTCGCTGGCATATTTGTGCCATCCTAATTCAACACCGGCTTCAACAGCAAGACGCTTTTTAACAGAAGGAGGAAATACCGAATCCCTATATTCTTTCGATTGTCGTTCAAATAATTCCCATGATGGCATACTGACAACTCGTGCCTTAACATTTTCTGCATTCAACTGTTCGTACGCTCCAAGAACATATTGCACTTCAGAACCGGTTCCCACCAGTATAATTTCAGGTGCTGTAGAATTTTCTGCCAGCACGTACGCCCCTTTGGCGGTAAGATCTGATGATGAATAGTTTGAACGATCAATCAACGGAACTTTCTGCCTCGTCAATGCAAGAGCGACCGGACCTGTTCGATGTTCGATGGCAACCTTCCATGCCACTGCAGTTTCATTCGCATCTGCAGGACGAATCAAGGTCATATTAGGAATTGAGCGAAGTGAAGCAAATTGTTCAATCGGTTGATGTGTCGGTCCGTCCTCGCCAAGGCCGATACTGTCATGCGTAAAGACATAGATCGGGCGGATTCCCATGAGTGCCGCAAGACGAATTGGAGGGCGCATGTATTCAGAGAAAATTAAAAATGTTCCACTGTACGGAATCATTCCTGCGGTCAATGCAATGCCATTCATAATAGAACCCATAGCATGTTCGCGCACACCAAACCGTAGATAACGCCCGCTGTAATTCTCGGCCTGGAAGTCAGTGAATTCCTTGACCTTCGTATTGTTGGATGGAGTAAGATCAGCAGACCCACCCAAGAGTGCAGGTAGGTGCGGAGCAATGTCAGTTAGAACTTTTCCGGAAGCTTCACGCGTTGCAATAGTTCCGTTTTCAGAAGTGAACTTCGGTAATGCGTTCAACCATTCCGTTCCATACTTTCCCTTCCACATATTTTCCAGTTGTTGAGCAAGTTCAGGAAATTCTTTTTTGTAATTGTCCAATTGATGCTGCCATTCAGTTTCAGATTTCTTTCCCGTTTCAATGGCAGTGCGAAAATTTTTCAGCGCTTCATCGGGAATAAAAAACGAAGCATTCTCATCCCATCCGTACGCTTTTTTTGTCAACTTTACTTCGTCATCGCCAAGAGGAGAGCCATGTGCTTCTGATGTATCCTGTTTATGCGGGCTTCCAAAACCGATATGCGTGTGAACTTTAATGAGTGACGGTTTATCGGTGATTTGCTGCGCATGCCGAATGGCTGTTTCGATCTTCTCAACATTGTTCCCATCGTGCACCGTCTGCACATGCCAGCCGTACGCTTCAAACCGTGCACCAACATCTTCAGTAAATGATAACGATGTACTTCCATCAATACTGATCTTATTATCATCATAGAGATAAATGATATTTCCCAATTTTAAATGAGCGGCAAGTGATGCCGCTTCCGATGCGACGCCTTCCATCAAATCGCCGTCACCGCAAATGGCATAAACAAAATAATCTAGAACAGGAAAATTTGGTTTATTAAATGTTGCCGCCAGATACTTTTGTGCAATTGCCATTCCTACACCATTGGCAAATCCTTGACCAAGAGGGCCGGTGGTCGTTTCAACTCCCGGTGTGTGCTTGTATTCTGGATGTCCTGGCGTGGCACTTCCAAATTGACGAAATTTCTTCAGTTCATCGAGCGAAAGATCATAACCTGTAAGATGCAAAAGTGAATAGAGCAGCATTGAACCATGTCCCGCTGACAGAACAAATCTATCTCTGTTTGCCCATTGAGGGTTTAACGGATTATGTTTCAGAAATTTCGTCCAGAGCACGTAGGCCATTGCTGCGGCACCCATTGGTAATCCGGGATGTCCTGATTTTGCTTTTTGAACCCCATCTATTGATAGTGTGCGAAGTGTGTTAATGCAGAGCTGGTCTAATTGTGGTGATGACAAGGGGACTTTTCCTTATTGAACTTAGAAGAAAACTATTTTATGATGATAAGATAAAAAAAAATGAGGGAAGATAAAAGCTTAGATAAACTTTGGCAGATAAAGATAGCAGAACGAAGGTGCCGCCTTGTGAAACGACACCGTCTTTGATTTTATTCTTTATAAATTGTAATTCCCCAGTGAGTTCGGTCTTCCGGCGGATCGTCATTCCAATCTCCGAACGCGTGTGAACCGTCGGTCTGAAAATGAACTTCATACTCACCTTTTTCTAACAGCACACTTCTATCGTACAACCTATTCTTCTTGGCACCTCCGGCGTAAGCCGTTGTTCGGTACGTCATTTCCCAAACAGTTTCGCCGGTCTTTACATTTTCAATCCATCCATAATCTGCCATCTCACCTCCCACACCTTCACCAATGGCATAAATGCGTACTTTCATGGATTTCTCCAAGGTAAATTTTTGTCGAACATGCTTATCGTCGCGCACCCGAATGAGCTGGGCAAGGATATTTTCACTTTCTGATTCGGTGTACGGAGAAACATTTTTCATTGAAAAATTTTCTCCTGCCCCCATAATCGTGATGCCGTAGGATTCTGCATCGAACGGTTTATCATCATTCCAATCATTGTACGCATGCGAATCATCTGTTTGGTAGAATACAAGGTAATCTCCCTTGGGCAATGTAATAACTTCATCGATCATTCTATTTTTTGCTGCGCCGCCTGCATGCGTAGTCTTACTACGTTCCATATCCCACACATGTTCCCGTGTTTTTGCATTGATTATCCATCCATAGTCTGCCATCTTGTTCGGTTGATTATCGGATTCGCCAATGGCGTACACATGAATTTTAGATTCAGCTTTTAGAGAGAAACCGGCTTGCTCAAATGCATCGTTGCGAACGCGAACAATCTGTGCCAGGATGTTTTTCTTTTCATAACTGTAATCGGTGACGCTCACCGCCGGTTTTTCATTTTCATTCACAGCTGAAAGAGTAATGCCGTAGTTGAAAGGATCGTACGGCGGTTTCATATTCCAATCGTCTCTGGAATGTGAACCATCGGTAATGTAGTCCAGCTCGTAGGACCCTTTCGGCAGGGTAATCTCGCCTTTAAATTTTACATTCTTTTCTGCCCCACCGGCGTAGTCCGAATTCGAAAAACTCATTTCCCACACTCTCTCCCTCGTGTCGATATTTGTAATCCACCCGTAATCGAACATTTCTTTCTTCCCTCTGCCTTCACCCAGTGCGTAAATGTTGATTGTCACTTCTTTGCTTACTTTTAAAAGTTTACGAATGTATGCGTTGTCGCCGACTCCGGTGGCGGCAAAAATAATATTTGTATTTTTCTTTGGCGCATCAAACAATTGAACTGCTCCTTCGTCGCTTTGCGGCACAGACAGCGTTATTCCCCACACATCCTTGGCGCTATCCATAAACTGACGGTACATGGATTTATAATCATCGTCGAACCAGCCTAATAATTTATCAATAAATCTGTTGGCAGATGTTTTACCCTCACGCCGATCGACATTGAAAGAGGAGTAGTTGAATGCCGAGCTTGATGAAAATCCATGCGCAGAAAAGTACACTTCGTAGGATCCTTTTTTCAATTCAACATCTTCTTCACAACTCCGTTTTTCATCTTTCCCTTTGGTATTTTCCGGCGTCATCTCCCACACAAGTTCCCGCGTCTCGGCATTAATAATCCATCCCGAGGCATACATGTCATTTAATTTCCCTTTGCTTCCCCAGAATTCTTTCCAAGAACTTTTGCTCCCCCCGCCGACTCCTGAGACATGAATCGTCAAATCTTTGTTGATTGAAAAGCCAAGGCCTCTCACTTCTTCGGTTGTAAAATCTTTTAAACTAATGAAATATTTTTTTGAGTCGGATGTCTGAAGGGGCGAATTCGTTGGAAGCGGCGCTGCGGCTGAACAAGAAACTAAAAATGCAAAGACAAAAATGAAAGAGATAAAAAAATTAGAGATTTTTTCCATAGGTGAAGCTCCTTTTGTACCGGTGCTTCTAATCTCTACGAGTTTACGTTGATTTTGTTGCGGATTTTTGATGTCAATGGGAAAAAATTTACTCCGTTTTTGAAAGCATTTTCTTCATCGGATTCCAGTAAAAATCGATCCACCCTTGTTTTATTGAGGAAAATTGGTCTTCCGGCACACCTTCCTGAACAAATGTAATGATACATCCGGTATTAGTTTCTTGGAGTAAAAATGTTACAGTTGAATAGTGACCTTCTTCCCAATCGCTTGCATGCCATGTCTGAACGATCTTTTTATCCTGTACCAATTCAAGATTTTTTCCGGTTGCATAATTGTCGTATACCGAAAATTTTCCGCCTACTTTTCGGCTGACTTTTGCAGCACCTCTTGAAAATTGTGCATGCTTTTTCGAATCCATCAGCAATTCGTACACTTCATGGGCTGTCGATTTAATCGAGACTTTCTGACGAATAGTTTTTGTTTTCATCTTCACCTCCAAAATTTATCTTAGATGATTTCACACTGCCATTCGGGAATCCAGCCGACTTTCCCGTCACCCAGCCTAATCTTCCGCCATTTGTTTACGCTGTCCAATACTTGCACTTTCACCCCGCGATGCAAAACAAACGCATCGTTTCCGCTGTTGTCCGGTGCTGATTTGATGTTAGCAACATCGGCCATGACGATGGCAAATTCCGTATTGGCCTCACGGTACGATTGCACAAGAAAATTAGCAATGCCAAAGATAAGAAGCACCGCGCAAATGAGTCCGGTCATCAGCGAATACCGTTTTTGTTCGTACGTTTTGGCAAAGAGGAAAAGAGAAAATAATGCAAGCGTCAGCAAAAATAATGCATAGATCATCCAAAGCATCGTCTTGAGTGAAAAGAGTGTCAACAGAGATTGCGCCCATCGATAAATAAAGAGTTCAGGAATAGCATCAACCTTATCAACTAATTGAACATTCGCCATTTGAAGATTGAATTGCAAATCTTCGTCGTTAGGAATGAATTTCTTCGCGCGTTCATAATTGATGATAGCGTTTTGAATTTTTCCGGCTTTAAAATATGCATTACCGAGATTGAAATAGAGTGCACCGTTGGAGTATCCATTCTTAAGAATAGATTCATACTTCAATATTGCCGCATCATATTGCTGCCCAAGGTATAATCGATTTGCCTCATCAAAGATTGATGTGAGCTCTTGATTTTGCGAATATGAAGTTCCAACGCCCAGCAGAAGAATGCAAATCAAGAATATTTTTTTCATTTCGTCAACTCTCTTTCCGCCGCAACAATAATGCTACTTGCTGTTTCATACATCTTCTTTTTCTCTTCATGTGTTGAACTTGACGGCGCGAAACGAGCAAACTCACATGACTCAAGACATGCTTTGATCTTCAACGTTAATTCATCAGGGATCTTTTTCTCTTGCAACGCCTGCATCACATTATCGATCGAAAGCTCTGCTCGATCAATAGAGAGTTTGTCCGACACATACTGCCACAGCGCTCGTGATACTTCGGCATAGAATGTTTCGGCGTTTTTCCCTGCAAGCAGAACTTTTGCATTCTGCAATTTTTTTGATGCAATTTTTATTGCTTTGCGTGATCGGAATCCGACAACGTCCGACATTTCTTGCAATGCCTTCTGCCGGTACACCAATAAACCGATAAATGCAGACAGCGGAATTAATGTCAGCACCGCGGCGGCAGTTGTATTGATCAGTTCATCTTCAGTGCGGCGAAATTTTCCGGCATCGGTTTTAATGAAACGAATATCCTGGTTAAGCAGCTTCACATCTTCCCGTGTCAACCCGCCGGCAATTTGAGGAGCTTCGGCGCTCCCCTTTTCCACCAGTACGTTAAACTCATTGGTCTTCAACGTGATGTACCGCTTTTGGTTAATGTCGAAATATGAAAATTCCAGCGCGGGGATTTTCTTTGCTCCCGGATATCGGGGCACAATCAGCCATTCAAATGATTTGGCGCCATTAATTGCAGCTCCGTCGCGCGAAATATTTTCGCTCACTTTCGGATCGTACTGCTGAAAGTCATTCGGTAAATTCAATTTCGGCGCTTCAAGAATTTTCACGTTCCCCGTTCCGCTGATGGTTGCTTTCAGGGATATCGGTTCGTTCGTTTTTGCCGAGCGTTTGTTTAAGGATGCATTCAAAGAAAATTTTCCCACCGCGCCGTGAAATGATTCGGGGATAGTATGCTGCGGCAAGGGAAGCACTGTTATTTTTATCGGCGAACTTTTCAGCGTCACATTCGCTGTCTGCGATGTCCCAAAGAATGGGTCATTGAAAAATTGATCAAAGACATCATTTGACCGGCGGCGAGGCTGTGCCTGCACCTGGCAGGTAATTTCCATCGGATTGATTTCAAGCTCGCCGTTTTGCGTCGGGAATAAAGCTGTCTTCTTCAATGTGCCGACTTGATATTGTTTCCCGTTTACCACTTCATTGGACAAACTTACCTGCTGAGGCAGTTGTAAATCTTCACCCCAGAACCCCGTCATGGTCGGCATTTTATTGACACCGTAATTTACAATTCGCAGCCGAGTGTAGATTTTGTACGTCACTGTGATCTGTTCACCCTGATAAACACGAGACCGATCAACGTGTGCGCGTAAAAAAAGATTGTCGCCGACATCAACCGTATTATCAACTTGGGCTTGCTGCGCCTGCTGTTTCGGCTTTCCGCTTCCTTTTGTTACGGTGATTTCAACAGGGTTTGATTTATATTGTTTGCCGCCGTTTTCAATCGTTGCAGATCCAATCGTAAGCTTGCCAACCTCTCTTGCCTGCAGAGCAAAGCTGAACGTTTGCGACGATGAAACCGAACCGTTAATGATCTGCATGTTGGTCGATTGATTCGGTCCCGACAGAATGAGAAACTTGTTCATCTCCGGCATTTTAAAATTCTTTGCACCACCACTGCCTGATGAAGAAAATGTCAACTCGAGTGTGAACTGTTCGTCCAATGATACAGAGTTTTTGTCCACCGCCGCCGTGAATTGTGCATCTTGGGCAAACGTTGTTGAGACAACAATGAACATCACCGCAATGAAACGTACTATGTTCAATTTTTCATTCTTCATGATTCGCATTACCAATCTTTTTCAACATTGACACGGACAGGTGTTCTTTGACGGATTTTCTTCTGTGTTTTCTTTTCGTCGTTTTTCAATGCTTCCAAAATTCTCTTTGCATCTTCTTGAGACATTTTCTTTTGCTGCTGGGCAAGGTCTTGCTGCTGCTGTTGCTTTTGTTGCTGCTGTTTTTGCTGCTGCTGATCTTGTTTCTGCTGCTTCTCATCCTGCTTCTTGTCTTTATTCTGTTTCTGCTGTTGTTTTTTCTGTTGCTGCTGTTGATTCAGCATTTTGTACGCATACGAAAGGTTATATTTTGCATCATCATCTTGAGGATTCAACTTCAGAGAATTTTTGTACGCATTGATGCTTTCTTGGTACTGCTTTGCATCAAGGTATGAATTCCCCATGTTATAGTACAATTGTGATTGCGTCGTTTTATCGTTCGTTTTTGAAAGCGCCTGATTGTAATTCTGCACCGCCTCGTCGAATCGGTGCTGTTTATACACGGCGTTACCAAGATTGTACGATCCTTCCATAAGATCTTTGTCTTTTTCAAGTGACTTGCGATACTCTGCTTCGGCGTCCGAGTACTGATTCTTTTCGTACAAATGGTTGCCGTTGCTCACCAGTGAACGAATAGTCTGTGCTCTGAGAGAATCAGAAATCAGCAACAAACAAAAAACCAGCGAAATATTAACGAGTGCTTTCACTTCCTCTTAAACCTTTAAATGGATTATATTTTGCAAGCCATTTTGTTTTTTTATCAGACAAAATTATTTCTATCAACAGCAATACCATTGCAGCGAATAGAAAATATTGAAACTTATCATCAAATTCAGTGAATTGTTTTGCACCAATTTCCCGTTTTTGCAATGCATTAATATCTTTATAAATCGCATCAAGTTCATCCTGTGAATTTGTCGATCGGTAGTACTTCCCTTTTCCGATGGACGCAATCTCTTGCAGTGAAACTTCGTCAAGCTTCGTCAACACGACATTGCCGGAACGATCGCGTTTAAAATCAACTTGCTGCCCGGAAGCATTGCGGACAGGAATTGGAGCGCCGGCAGATGAACCCATTCCAATAGTGTAGATCAACACACCTTTTTCAGCTGCTTCTTTTGCCTGCTCAATGGCGTCGCCGGAATTGTTTTCACCGTCTGTAATGATAACCAGGACCTTTGTTCCCGGCTGTTCAAAATTAAATGATTTCATCGCTTGGGCAATTGAAGAACCAATTGCCGTTCCGGGATCGGGAACACTTTCTACGTCAACGATATCGAGCAGTAAATTTGCTGCACTGTAATCAATCGTCAGCGGAAATTGTGTGTACGCCTCGCCGGAAAACACGATCATGCCGATTCGATCTCCCGCGAGTCTGCTGATCAGCGTCCCGATTTCGTACTTTGCTTTCTCAAGACGATTCGGTTTCACATCTTCGGCGAGCATGGACTTCGAAACATCGAGTGCAATAAAAATATCTATCCCCTCTTGCTTTACATCTTCCATTCTAGAACCGACCTGAGGATTGGCAAGGCCGAGAATAAGAAACGCAAAAGCAAACAAGATCAACGTTGCTTTCACAACACCCTTGCGGGTGCTGTGAGCTTCCGTTAGGCGTTCAAATAATTCAAACGAAGAGAATTGCGCCTTTGCTTGTTTTACTTGTGAACGAACATACGCATACAGAATCAACAGCACAGGGATGACGACCAGCCAGTACAAATATTCAGGATGTGCAAATCTAAACATAATAATTCTAGTGCATTCTGTTAAGGAAGTTTTCGCACGTACGTTGTTGTAAGTCCGACATCAAGCATCAACAAAAAAACAGACGCCATGATGAGCGAATAAAATAATTCTTGATGATGACGATACGAACGGACTTCAATACGCGATTTTTCCAATTGATCAATCTCTTGGTAAATAGCCTTCAATTTCCGATTGTCCGTTGCGCGAAAATATTTCCCATCCGTCATTTTTGCAATATCGCTCAAAGATTTTTCGTCGAGATCAACAGGAATCATTTGATACCGCACTCCGTATGGAGTTTGCACCGGATACGGCGCTTCACCGACAGAGCCGACGCCGACGGTATAAACACGAATGCCGTATGACTGAGCAATCTGTGCCGCTGTAATCGGGTCAATTTCACCGCGATTGTTGACTCCGTCGGTGAGTAAAATAATTACCTTACTTTTTGCTTTGCTCTCTTTCAATCTGTTCACCGCGTTGGCAAGCCCAAGGCCGATAGCTGTTCCGTCTTCAATCATACCGCTTTTTATCGGTTTAATGAGAGACTTTAAAACTCCATAATCCACCGTCAGCGGACATTGCGTAAAACTTTCGCCAGAGAAAATTACCAACCCAATTCTGTCATTCGTACGTCCGCTGATAAAATCCTGCGCTACACTTTTTGCCGCTTCAATTCTGTTCGGCTGAAAATCTTCCGCCATCATGCTTCCGGAAATATCGAGCGCAAGGACAATGTCGATTCCTTCAGAATAAACATTTTCGCCTTTCGATGTCGATTGAGGGCGGGCAAAAGCGATAATGATCAGTGCTAGAACAATCATGCGCAAAATAAAAGGAAGATGACGGAGCTGCTCTTTGTTTGTTCTTTTAATTTGAGCAAACGGCATCAACGTAGAAAAACGAACATCGCTTTCTTTTGAATGAAGGCGGTACCAATACCAAACGGATAACGCCGGCACCAACAGCAACAGCAAGAGCAATGCAGGATTTGCAAATGTAACATTAGGCATTCGCCGGAACATCCTCCTTGCTTTCTACCGATTGTTCCACGGGCTTTGTTCTTTCCACAATCATTTTTGCCTGAGGGATCACATGTTCATTTTCAGCAGGTATAGGGTTGTGTTTGGCAAACTTTACCAGATCGGCGTCGGACAAAAATCCTTCAATATTGGCATGCACAGGTTTGTCCAATTTAAATTTTACCAACTGTTCCATCACTTCGCCTGTCGTCATTTCCAATGCCATAATGCCGTACCGTCGTTCAAAATAGTCGCGCACAATTTCTGTTGCCGTTGAATAAAACTGCTTCACTTCGCCGGATTGCCAAAGATGGGCAGCCTCAAGTTCATCCAATTTTTGCAGGGCAAGAATGTGCGGAGGAATTGCAGGTTCCTCATCTTCCACCACTGTCACATTCTGTTTTCTTTTCTTCCAATAATAATAGATGCCGTAACCGATACCACCAAGAGCCAAAACGATACCGACGTACATGGCTATTTCTGCGGCAGACATCGGAATACTCAACTGCGGTTTCACATCTTTAATCGCCTTTGAAGTATCGACTTCAATACTGCGCACGTCAATTGGAATCGGGTTAGACTGTGCAGTCTGAATCTTGCCGGTGGAATCTGTAAACTGTACAGCAATTGGCGGGATGTAAAAACTGCCGCCGGTGTATTTTGAAAGAACAAAATTTTTCGTCAGATGAACGACATTGTCTTTTTCACTCTTCTGCAACGAATCCTGCCGCACAATATCAAACACGCCAAGGGTATCTTTCAGCGCCGGCAGAACAGCATGCATCGACGACGGATGTTGTACATCCAGCGAAAGATGAATCCAATCACCAATGCCCACCGATTGCGAATCAACAGTGGCTGTTACCGTTACATTTTGAGAGAATAAAAAAGAAACACACAGCATTATGCCAAAAAGCCAATGAACAAATTTCATTACGCTCTCGCCTCTCTCATCTTAAAGAAATCAACCAGGGGGCGAATGTACGGCTTATGCACCTCTATAGTAATACGATCGATCTTGGTGGAGAGCAAGGCGCGGCGTAAATTGCTTTCGTGCTCCTGCCAGTACCGCGCAAACGATTTTTGAATCAGCGAATTACTGGTGTCGATCCACCGCTCTTCGCCGCTTTCGGCATCTTTCATCTTTACTAAACCGATCTTCGGCAATTCCCGTTCGCGCGGATCGTTCATTGTCACCGCAATCACGTCATGCCGTTTGCTGACAATACGCAGCGCATCATCGTAATCTTTGTCGATAAAATCTGAAATCACAAAAGTGATGGAGCGTTTTTTGATAACAGAATTTAAATACTTCAATGCGCCGTTGATGTCGGTACCGGTACCTTCCGGTTCATGCGATAATAAATCGCGCACGATACGCAGAATGTGCGACTTCCCTTTTTTGGGGGAGATAAATTTTTCAATTTTATCGGAAAAGAGAATGAGTCCGACCTTGTCGTTATTGCGAATTGCCGAAAATGCCAGCACAGCGCAAATTTCTGTAGCGATCTCATTCTTCATCGCATGCACGGTTCCAAACTCACCGGACCGGCTCACATCTACCACCAGCATCACCGTAAGTTCGCGCTCTTCTTCAAAAATTTTCACGAACGGCTTATTGTTCCGCGCCGTCACGTTCCAATCTATTTGCCGGATATCGTCGCCGTACTGGTACTCGCGCACTTCAGAAAATTCCATTCCGCGTCCTTTGAAGACAGAATGGTACTCTCCGGAAAATACATGGTTCACCATGCCGCGGGTTTTAATTTCAACTTGCCGTACTTTTTTCAGTAATTCTGCTGTAGTCATTAAGTCAATTTAAAATTGAAAATCTAAAAGCTGCCATCGATATCAATTTGATATTTTATATTTGTAACTTTGAATTGATTCTACGGTACTTCAATCTTGTTAAGAATTTCTGCCGTAATAGTTTCCGACGTTACTTCTTCCGCTTCCGCTTCGTACGTTACGCCAATGCGGTGTCGAAGAACATCCAAACAGACAGCGCGCACATCTTCGGGAATGACATAACCGCGGCGCTTTATAAATGCAAATGCTTTGGAAGCAAGTGCCAATGAAATAGAAGCACGCGGCGACGCACCGTAGCTGATGAGGTTCGCCAAATTCGGCAGCTGTGCGTCTTTTGGATTACGGGTAGCAAAAACGATATCAAGAATGTAGCGTTCAATCTTTTCATCCATGTAAATTTCCTGCATCGATGCACGCGCTTTGAGAATTTCCTTTGTCGACACAACAGCTTTCACTTCAGCATGATCGCTTTTCACATTCTGCCGCATAATCAACAACTCTTCATCTTTCGAAGGATAGTCAATCTTCACTTTCAGCATGAAACGGTCCACCTGCGCTTCGGGAAGAGGATACGTTCCTTCTTGTTCAATCGGGTTTTGGGTGGCAAGCACAAGGAACGGTTCATCCAGTTTAAATGTTTCTTCACCTATAGTCACCTGGCGTTCCTGCATCGCTTCAAGCAGTGCACTTTGTACTTTTGCGGGAGATCGGTTGATTTCATCCGCCAGAATAAAATTAGAGAAGATGGGACCTTTTTTTGTCTGGAACTTTCCATCTTTTTGGTTGTAGATCAGCGTTCCGACAAGATCGGCCGGAAGAAGATCCGGCGTGAATTGAATGCGTTGAAATTTTGCATCAATGGCACTGGCAAGTGTTTTAATGGCAAGCGTCTTTGCCAATCCCGGAACACCTTCTAAGAGGATATGTCCATTCGCAAGAAGGCCAATCAGCAAGCGCTCTACCATCGCTTTTTGTCCGACGATGACCTTGTTGATTTCCATTGTCAACAGGTCGACAAAGGCGCTTTCTTTCTGGATTTTTTCATTGATCGCTTTAATATCGTAGTTCATTCATCTCCTCCAATTAGATAATAAAAGATGCCAGACGCTTTTTGAATTTGTTGGCGATTTAAGTTCACCAAGCGTCTGACATC
>JAQUOA010000025.1:0-2224 GCA_028749215.1 Bacteroidota bacterium | reverse complement strand
CAGGAATTGATAGAATATTTAAAAATAATTTGTACATTGACCTACATTTTGGAGGCTAAAACATGAAGCAAATTCTCATTCTCACGGTCATTGCAGCAGCATTCATTCTCGGTTGTTCAGAAAAAAAGGTCGACCCGGAAAAATTAAATCACGCTAATGCGCTGGTCAATTCTGGTAATTTTGAAGAAGGTGTCAATCTGCTTGACGATATGGCAAAGAGCAGCCCGACCGATCTTGCCTTAAAGCAATCCCTAATTTCCGCACATTTGAAATACGCGAATTTTTTCATGTATAATGATTCACTTCCGCCCAAGGTAAAGTATCCCTCAGCGTTAAAGCACTACCGCGCTGTGCTTAAAATCGATGCATCCAACAAAGATGCGCAGGATAATGCCAATATGATTATTGATATTTACAAATCGATGGGACGAGAAGTGCCGAATGTATAGAGTGTTTTTTGATTTGAAATAAAAAAGGCGAGCAGTGCTCGCCTTTTCTGTTTTCTAACCGATTTAATTTGTCTACATATGAAACCGTACTCCGAACGAAAAATCTGTTCCTGAAAAATCGACGGTGTGTGACTTGAGTGTTTTCACGGTATTATCGTGGGGATTCACATGCGTTACGGGCGGAATATCAATTGCGGGGATAAATCTTCCTTCAATTTTTCCTTGAAAGGATATATTTCTTGAAATATAGTAATCAATGCTTCCTCTCAAGTTTGCACCAATAACGTCTTTGTTGACCGTAAAGATATTCGGATTTTCACCATACGCTGAACCGAAAATCGATGAGAGACGACCGTCAACAGAAAGCGAGTTGTTACTTACACCCGCCCCTATCGCAAACTCGAAGTTAGATAAAAGTTGTGGATCAACCGGAAGGATTACGTAATCAGCGAAAAAATTTATGCACGCAGCGTGAGCATGTTCAACCTCGTTATCCTTTCCGCCTATTTCCTGATCTGGAATTCTACTCCACACTAATCCCAGCCGGATTTGCTCTGCCACGTTATATTCTGCACCAGTGTTCCATGTCAAAGTGGAATTATGGTTAACAGGATAATCTATTGGTCCAAACCAACCACCATAATGTCCGCCAAACCCGGATGCGTCGAAGGCATCGACAATATTGCTATTAGCCTGTGTTGTTGCCCACCCGCCACTCAACGATATATGAAATTTTTCCATGACAGGTTCAGAAATTGAATTGCCCGTTTCACTAGTTTGTTCCAAAGAAGTCCGGGAAATTCCTTCGATATTTTCTCTAACAAAAATATGCAATTCAGGCGGCGGTATAGAAGAGAAGACCGCTTCATTCTTCAGTTTCGGTCCAATTGCTTTGTACATTTCAGCATTTCCGCCGACAATAAATTCGTCATCAATTCCGTGAACAGCACCGATGACTCCTCCCACCAATGCAGTGGGTACCCCGATGACGATGCCTCCCGCCAAAGCGTAGAATCCAGAGGAGAAAAATCGGTCACTACTTCCAAGACCAATTAAAGCACCAACACCGCCTCCAATTAATAAGCCGCTTCCAAGCCCAGTCCAGAATCGTCCTTCTCTCTCAATAACAATCTGTTTTATTTCTGAGGAGCGAACTATTTTTCCGGAATCCTTTAGGTTTTTTCCATCATAAGGTTCGGTGCTTTGCCACAGAACAAGCAGACTATCAGTAGCAAACAACAATGTTCCGCTGAATTGTTCACCGCGACGCGTCGTGATTGTCATCTTCACACCGTCTTTAGGATCTGTACTATGCACTTGAGCAACGGCGTTTTGTCTTTCAGTCAAAATGTACTCTTCGTACTTTGATTGAAAATATACTACTCGTGTAGATTTTTGATTCGGAACGTATTTTAAGATTTTAATTTTTTCAATCAGGTCGATTGAGATACTTGCTCTGACACTATCCCGCACAATATTGACCATATTCCCGGTTGTATCTAAGACTTGTACATTCCTGTATAGAAGGCCGTTCTTCAAATAAAGATCATCAGCGAGCATTACCGATGAAAGTAGAAAGATGGAAAGTGCCAATGCTCTCAAAATCGTTTTTTCAAGGCGTTTGATTGAAATGGTATGAATGTTTTTGGCGGGAATGTGAGTAATCTGTTTCATGTTTGTTTCTCCTTTGGTGTTGTCCCATATCTTTTGATTACAACATATGGAACCCCCAGAAAAACGTTGTCATGAAATTGTCAAAAGAATGTCAAAATACG
>JAQUOA010000024.1:20918-23091 GCA_028749215.1 Bacteroidota bacterium | reverse complement strand
GCCGAAAAAATTTCATTGAGTGTAAAAACCGTCAGCACGTACCGCACACGCATACTTCAAAAGCTTCACCTTACCACCACCGCCGATATTACACGCTACGCGATGCAGAATAAATTGATAGAATAAAAAGAAAAGTTGTAGGCGCTGTGTTGACGGCTCATTGTTGCAAACGATTCCCGATGGATTATGAAACGCATACTCTTTCTCTTCTTGCTCTGTACAGTTCTTTTTCTCGCCGCCGATTGCAAGCACGAGCCGCCGACCAAAGAAAAGCCGCCAAAGCCCGACTCGACAAGCCAAGAGTTTGAAATAACAACTCAAGAGCTCGGTGTTAATGGACCAACAAGTTTTTTAAAAGATGTCTGGATATTCTCGCCGCAAAACATTTGGGCGGTAGGCGATGTATATATGCCACTCGATTCTCAGGGGCTTACATATAAAGAGTATAATATTGTGCAAGGAAATGGAAGTAAATGGGAAGGGAAAGGAAGATTTTTTAATAGCAATGGAATTGAATCTATATGGGCGCTTGACTCAGGAACGATATATCTAGCAGATGGCTTAGTTATCCGATACAAAAACGGTGAGTTCACAAGATTTGACTTTACACAAATGTTGTTTGAGAATGGACAAAGTATAGATAAGATTTGGGGAACCAGTGAACAAAACATTTGGGGTGCTGGGAGAAATGGAATGGTTGTACATTACGACGGCAGTCAATGGAGAAAGGTAGACTTTCCATTAGGATGGAACTTTCGCTCAATCACTGGATCGAAAATGACGGGGATCGCCTATGCAACTGCTGAAAGCCTAGGTATTTATGCCGTTCTTCGGCTAAGCATTGACTCAATATCTTTTTTGTATCATGGCAATCGATTAACCACCTATGATTTACAAAATCTTAAGATGTTAAACGAAAACGAATTATGGTTCACAGGGAATCCAATTCGGCGTTATCAGTTAGCCAAGAAAATATTCCAAGAACTTTATGAAGAAACAAACGGATATTTTACTCAAGTAATGGGTGTTGCCAGTGAGTACGATGTATATTTTTGGGGTGATGACTTTAGCAATCAAAGATTGACCCATTACAATGGGAAAAGATTTACGCAAATTGTTTTACCATATCGAGGCTATGTGTTTGAATTTGGAGCTTACGCCATTACTAATTTAGCCTTGATGGTGGCGCAGTCTGATAATAAGGCTTACATCGTCACAGTAAAGCGAAAACAATAACAATCTCTCACAAAAGAAAAGGAGACCAACCATGAATAAACTCTATGGTATTATATTGTGCCTCATGATGTTTGCGATCCAAGGTTTAGCAACTGAAGGAGAGTTTAATATCTACGTGAGAAACAATTCCCAAATGAAAGCAGTTACAATCCGCCTTCAAAAAACTCAAGCATATTCTTGGTCGTGGGATGATGTTAATTCAAAAGTCATCTCGTTCCCAAATTCTATTTGGGAATGTAACGTCGTGAAGCTCTGCTTCACCAAAGGGTTCCAATAGATTTCCGCTCCAACGGGACGTTGGGAACGAGGTTAATTACATGCTGCAACAAAATATACTATCAATTAAAACGCCTCTTTTGTAGGACAAACACCTACACAAAGTTCCTCCCCTGTCTTATACTTCTCTGTGCCACTGTTTCGTACAATGACACTATATGAAAACGACACTTATTGCAACTCAAAAACTGCTCAACGTCTTTATTGTGGACGATTCGCAGATTGTGCGCGATCGTTTAACTTCTTTGCTCAACGAGGTAGGCTCCATCAACATTGTCGGCTATGCCGATAATCCTCTGTCGGCAACAGAATCGATCGTTGCCCTGCAGCCCGACATCATCATCCTGGATATTTTTCTTTTAGGCGGAAGCGGCATACACGTGCTGAAAAATATCCGCAGCCTCAACATCACCTCCAAAGTAATTGTGCTGACCAACTACGCGCAGGAGCAGTACCGCAAAAAATGTTTTGAAGAAGGAGCCGATTTCTTTTTTGACAAGTCGATAGAATTTGACCGCATTGTGGATGTCATCCAAAAAATTCGGGTGGCGGCATAATGTCTATTATAGATAAAGTGTGTAACGAACATTATTTTTTTTAATCCAAGGGAGACATTTTTTATGAGAGAGACAATCTTTCGTCCTGCAGCACTGCTGATGAA
>JAQUOA010000024.1:0-20818 GCA_028749215.1 Bacteroidota bacterium | reverse complement strand
GATATTTCCGACGATGTGAACCGCATTAATACGTACAATCAAGCGGTCTCCCCGCAGGTTGAGCCGTCGTATGTGGATTTAAAATCTTTTACGGATCAGTATATAGAAGCGCTGCAGTCCGACATTCTTGTAGATACTGTCCGCGCAGATCGCGGGACAACTGTTGAAATTTTAGATCGCCCGATTCATGCCGGGTTTCAAATGTTTGATATTCAACTGCCAATCTTAAAGAATTTAATTGAACATCGTATTGTGCATTTGGACAATCGAAGGTTGCTCTTCTTCGCGATCACCTTGTTAGTGCTGGTGCTTGTAACGTATCTGTTAGGCGGATTCTACAGCGCGGTGATTGGAACTGTGCAGACGCTGGAAGAAACGGCGCAACAGCTGGATAAAGGAAAAATGACCGAGGTGCTGGAGGTGGAAACGAATGACGAATTGGGCCGCGTAGGAAAATCGTTCAACCAAATTGCTATTAGCTTGTTGCAGAGAAATAAACAGCTTGAAGAGAACAGAATTCAGCTGGAAACGACCAACAGTCAGTTACGCGAAACACAAACCGCTCTTGTGCAAGGAGAGAAGATGGCATCGCTGGGTCAAATGGTGGCGGGTCTTGCGCACGAAATTAATACACCGCTCGGCTATGTTAAAAATAATATTGAGATGATGTTGAACAACCATGCAACGATATCCGATGCCGTGGAGAAGTACCGCAAATTGTTGAACATGCTCGTGAACGGTGAAGAGGAAGGATTGGAAGAGACTGTCAACGAGTTGGCAATTCTTTCAACTGAACTTGAAACAAACACCATCCTCGGAGACGGCAAGACCATGCTGTCGCAGGCGCTGATTGGAACCGAACGCATTCAAGAATTAATTAAAAACTTGCGTGAATTCTCCCGTCTGGATGAAACCGATATCGCGAGAATTGATCTTAACTCTGCGGTGGATGCAACGCTGGTTATTGCCAACAACATTATCAAAAATAAAGCGGTCGTTAAAAAAGATTATCAGCCGAATCTTACGGCAGAATGTTACCCTGCGCAATACAACCAGGTAATCCTCAACTTGTTGACCAATGCCGCTCAGGCAATTGACGGTGAAGGGGGAACGATCACTATTCGAACGTACAAAGAACCGGGGAATCCCGATATGGCAGTGGTCCGCATTGCCGACACAGGCAAAGGTATTTCGCGAGAGTACCTTGGAAAAATCTTCGAACCGTTCTTCACGACCAAAAAAGTCGGCGAAGGAACTGGGCTTGGTTTGTCGATTGCATACAAGATCATTGAAAAACACGGCGGATCGATTAAAGTAGAAAGCGAAGAAGGACGCGGAACAGAATTTATGGTTCGCATTCCTGTTTCACAGCCTCGTTTGGCGAAACAAACACAGGCAGCACAAATATCAGCAAATTAATTTGGAACATACGCATTGAGAAGGAATGAAGCACATGGATGAGAAACCAAATATCTTGTTTGTCGATGATGAGCCGATGATTCTGTCGTCTCTGAATATGCTCTTTAAAAGCAAGTATAAGGTGTACTTAGCTGAAAACGGATTTGACGCGCTTGAAATTATTAAATCGGTCGCCATTAAAGTGATTGTAAGCGATCAACGAATGCCCGGCATGCTCGGACATGAATTGCTGCGCCAGGTAAAGGAGATCAGCCCGAACACTGTCCGTATGCTCTTAACCGGATATTCAGATTTGGACGCCATTATCGGCTCCGTCAACGCCGGTGAAGTTTTTCGATTTATCAATAAGCCGTGGCAGAGCGAATTCATGCTGTATGTGATGAAGCTCGGCGTAGAAATTTACGACAAGGTTACGCATCTGCGTGAAGAAGAGATGCTGAAGCAGGAAGAACCCGGTACCGTAGAACATCCGGTGTCTGACCGCAGGGTGCACATTGAGGTTGAAGAAGAAAGTCCGACGGTGATGTTCGTTGACTACAGCGGCGACGAAACGACGCATCTTGTCGAAAAATTTCAAAGCTCGTACAATGTTGTCGGCGTAAATTCTATTGATGCAGCCTTTCAGGAGATGGCAAAAAAACCGGTCTCGGTGATTGTCTCTAACATCAATTTTGGCGATGTCGACGGCGTGAGTTTTTTAGATACGATACGCCGCGAATATCCGAACACCGTATCGGTGATCTTGACAGAAGTGAGAGATGCATCGCTGGCGATTCGTTCAATCAACGAGCTGAATGTGTTTCGGTACTTGGTCAAGCCGATGCCGGAAGACCAAATATCGCATACGTTGGAAAAAGCGATCGAGCGAAGCAAGACGTACAAAAAAACACCGTACAAGAATGTGTTGAAAACAGCAGAGGAAATTGCGCCTGAACGTTTTTCCAAGAACGAAGAAAGTACGCTTCGCCTTCGTCTGCGTGCTGCCCAGGCATTGCTCTCCAAGAATCGGACAAAAAAACAATAACGGCGTTCAATGCAACTTCATGAAACAATGGAAGCGTTGCCGAGAACACTGCAAGTGAAGGCAGGATTTTTTTCACTCAACAAAACGAATGATGATGGTGTGATGCAAAACGATTCTACAGGCATAGCGGGTGCTGAATATCTCACCGAGGTGATCGGATTTCTGAAAAATGCCGATAAACATATTCGTCTGGGTGATGTGCCCAAGGCATTGGAAGAGATTGTCCGGGCCAGGGAAAAAAATCCCACCATTATGTATGCACGGGCGTATGAAGAATATGTCCGCTCGATCATCGCCAAGCAACGGCAAAACCTTAACGCCCAGAATGGAACAGTAGTTCTGCCGGAATCCATCGTCACCGAACTCCTTCCCGCATTGGAAAAAATTCTCGACTTGGCAATTAAAGAAGTAAAACGAAGCGCCGTTTCTGCCTACAAGCAAAAAGAAATATTGATGTTTAGAAAACGCCGCGAAGAAGAAACGCGCAAAGACGAAGAGACGCGGAAAGCAGGCATTTCCAGAAAGATCATCAGCTACATCAGTCGTGCCCGCGAGCTGGTGGATAAAAAAGATTTTCACAATGCCCTCAGCGAAGTGGCTCGTGCGTTCATGCTTGATCCTACCGACGAACAAATCCACGAATTAGAAGATGAGATTAAAACGCGGCAGCAGCAGCATCAACAGCTGGAAGAAGAGGAAACGATCAAGCGTCAGAAAGAAGAATTGCAGCGCCGCCAAGAGCTGTTCGATGCATGGCATGTTCAGCGTAAAAAAGAACTTGATCTGAAAAAGAAACAAGAAGAAGAAGTGTACAAGCAGGCGCGCGCCCAAAAAATTCGCGAGTACTTGCAGGTCACGCGCACATTGCTGGCAGAGAAAAAATTCAACGAAGCAATGAGCAAGCTGGCCTTTGTCTTGGTGTTGGATCCGCTGAACGAAGAAATTTTGCGCCTCAATTGGCAGATTCAGGAGGCACTGGCCGAAGATACCAAAGAGGAAATAACCAAACAAGAATTGCAGCGAAAAGAAGGGACGAAAAAGAAGGAAGCCATCCGCGAAGGAATCCGTAAACACCTGGTCCGGGCTGAACAGTATTTAAGCGAAAAAAAATTTTCCGATGCGCTCCGGATTATCACACAGGCATACTTCATTGATCCGACCAACGAAGAAGTTGCCGAGAGTGAACGAAAAATACTTGCCGCAGAGGAAGAAAATATCCTGCGTCAGGAAGCTGAACGCAAACACCTGGATGATGAACGACGACGCCAACAAGAAGCCGAACTTCACCGTTCGACCATTGAACAGCAAAAACGACAGCAATTAAAAGAGAAGATAGACGTTGAAGCGAAGATGCTCCGCGAACAGGAAGATGTGCTGTTGTGTCTCTCCAAAGCGCGCGGATTTGTCAGTCTGTCCAAATATGAAGAAGCGTTGATACTCGTCGCTCAAGCATTTAAAATTAATCCCTTTGACGAAGAAATTACAAAACTGCAGCATGAGATTGTTGAATTAAAACGAAAGAAACTTACATCAAAGATCGGGCAGCCGCCTGCAACGGACTTTACCGCTCAGGAAGACGACGAGCGCAGTGCCGCTGTAAAACAAAGCATTCAACTGGCACAACGGCTGCGGCAGCAGCAATTATACAAAAAGGCTCTGGATGAAATTGCGCAGGCATATCAGCATAATCCGCTCAACGAAGAACTTTTTGCTTTGGAAGGTGAGATTCAACAGGAATACTTAAAGTACGAAGAGCAGCAGCGCGCAGAACAAGAACTGACGGAACGAAATACTGCCGTCAAGAAAAGTCTTGCGAAGGCACGAGAATGTATTTCGCGTGAAGAGTACGGCGAGGCGTCGGCGTGGATCGATTATGCATTGAGCTTTGACATGCAGCGCTTTGAAACATTGCAGTTGAAAGAGGAAGTGGCGAAAGCTCAGCGCCAGCATGATGATCGGAAGGCGAATGAAGATAAAGAATTGGTGATCCAGTTCCATTTAAGCCGTGCGATGGAGTTCATTACAGAGAAAAAATTATCGGAAGCAACACTGGAAGTCGATCTTGCCTTGCGATTAAATCCGGTTCATGAAAATACGCTGTCGCTTCAGAACAGATTAAAAGAGATGGTGAATAAATTTGAGTACCAACATGCGTGAACGGATAAAAGACCGGAACCTGTGAAGAGCGGTTGCTTCTCTTGACAAAGAACTCTATTTTTTCTATGCTTGTACCAATGTTTAAGGATTGATGAATGACAGACCCGAAGGAAAATGTGCAGATGCCTGCATCGGAGCGATTAAAAGAAGTTGCGCTTCTTTTAAAGCAAGCTGATAAACTCGTTAAAGAAGGCGACCTTGCTTCGGCTCTCGAGTTGATTGAGAAAGCACGCTCATTTGATTCGCGTCATTTGTATGCGCTGGCGTATGAAGAACGGGTGCGAACCCTTTTAAGCGCAAAACAAAAAGCGCAGCAAGAAAAAAACACCTCGACTGTTACCCCTTCGCCCGATGCTGCACCGCCTGCTGCCGAACAAAAAATTGGTCCTGTGCTGCAACACCTTTCAAATCTCGCCATTATTGAAGCACAACACAGTGCCAGCGTCGCCGCACAGAAGGAACAGGCCATTGAGCTTCAAAAGAAGGATGAAGAAGAGAAGGTAACGCAGGAAGAACTGCGCCGAACTGCCATTGAATCAAGAATCGCAACGCTGTTGTCCAGGGCAACGTCGTATGTTGAACGCAAAGAGTTTAACAGGGCCATGGACGAAATTTCCCGTGCGTGTCTGTTGGATCCGTCGAATGAAGAAATTCATCAGCTTGAAGAACGCATACGGAAAATGATGGAGGAACGAAAGCGTACCGATGAAGAAGACCGTGTGGTGAAGCTTGAAGAGGAGCGGCTCAAACGGGAAGAGGTTTTGAAATCAAAAACTGAATTGATTCAGAAAGAGAAAGAGGAAAATCTTAAACGTGAGGAGGAAGAACGGAAGTTTGCACAGCAGGAAAAAGTTCAACAGTACATTAAACGTGTCAACGAACTCTATCAGACGAATAAACTGGAAGAAGCATTAAGTGAGTTGTCGTTTGTTGTGGTCATCGATCCGCTGAATGAAGAAGTGCTGAAATTAGAACAAAGAATTCTTGAAATGCAGGAACGCCAGCAAATGGCGCAGATGGAACTGTACCAGAAACAAATTGAAGAACGGCAGAAAAAACGTGAAGCGATACTTGCCACAATACAAAAGCATATTGGCAATGCCGAACTGCTCGCAAAGCAGTTGAAATTTACCGAGGCTCTCCGCACTATTACACGGGCAACAGTACTGGATCCGGTCAATGAAGATCTGCAGCAGTCAGAGAATCGTATTTTAGCACTGCAGGAAAGGTATTTACAACAGGAAGAAGAACGCAAGAAAGAATTGCAGGACCAAATGCGCCGGCAGCAGGAAGAAGAGCTGATGCGGCTTGAATACGCGGATCGTGAACGCGTCCTGCGCGGGGAGTCTCAAGATTCCGTTGCCAAAATCCGTGCCGGCAAAGAAAAAATTGCGAAGTACCTTAGCCGTGCAAAGCAATTATTGGAGGAACATCATTTTGAAGTTGCCCTGGGGGAATTAGCTCTTGCCTTCATCGTCAATCCGTTTGATGAAGACATCAAGAAAATGGAGCATGAAATTTTAACGGCACGTGAAGCCTATCAGCAAAGAACACAGCACTCGATGCAAAAAGTTCTGCAGGAAGAATTATCGGCAAAGAACGACATTGATGCACAAACCACCCGCCATTTGCAGGAAGCGGAACGTCTTCGCGTGCAGCAGCAGTACAACAAAGCTTTCAACGAAGTGGCGAAAGCATTTATTCTCGATCCGTTGAACGTTAAAATTCAGCAGTACGAACAGGATTTGCAGGAAGAGTTTGACCGTTTTCTTGCCGATCACCACAAGAAGAAAGAGCAAGAAGAAAAAACATCGATCATTCGCCGGCATGTTGATCTTGCAGAAGAATTTCTTAAACGAGAATTATTTGAGCAAGCTTTATCCGAGGTAGTGGCGGCATTAGCCATCGATGGAACAAATAGTGATGCGTTGCTCCTGAAAGATAAAATTGCCAAAACCTCACATCAGTGGACGAAGCTCCATGCGGCCGAAGCTGGTAATCTAGAAGTTCAAAAACATCTTGTCACCGCGCGAGAATTGTTCACCGTCGGCAATGTGACGGAAGCGTTGGCGGTGGTACAGCAGGCGTTAGCGCTCGATCCGCAAAAGCCTGAAGCATTGTCGCTGCAAGCCGATATTGAAACGATTATTGCCCAATCGCATCAGACGCAACAGTTGGAACAAAAAGTTGAGCGTGTAAAAAATCATTTTGCCCACGCTCAAAGTTACCTGATGTCGAACCTGTTAGATAAAGCAATGGTAGAAATTCTTTCGGGACTTGTGCTTGATCCTTCCCATCCGGAACTTCTTGCGTTGGAGCAGCGCGTGACAGCGCTGCATGATACGAATATTACTGCTCATCAATCTTCAACTATCTCATCGCCGGCACCCAAAGCAATGTCAGCGGAGGAACAAGTTCACCTTGTTCGCATTCATGTCCGGGTGGCATCGGAATTTCGATCACAACGGGAATATGCCAAAGCATTGGATGAAATTGCACACGGCTTTTCCGTTGATCCATTTAATAGTGAACTGTTGGCCCTCGACGGAGAAATCCGAAAAGAGCAAAAAGAGTACGATCAGAAATCCTCACAGGGACTGAAGCTTATTTATTCCGGCGGCAAAGGGGCATAAACATGTCCACAGCATCGCTTACCACATTGTTGCATGAGGCACAGCAGAACGTTTTACAGGTTCGATATGCCGATGCGTTGCGCGTTATTCGCGAAGCAAAAATTTTTGATCTGCACAATCTCTACATTGCTGCGTTCGAACACTGGGTGTCCAAACTCCCCTACGAATTTTCTCCGGCATCAGACGCCGTGATGCAAAAACATATTGTAACATTATTTGTTGAACGGGCATGTGCCGACAGTGAACGTCGGGCGATGAAGCGGACTGAACATTTCGCCGCGCCAGATCAGAAAGCGGTTGAACAAGAGCGGATGAAGAATTTATATTTCCAACGGACCGATGAACTTCTGGAACGCAAAGAGTATGAGCGGGCTCTGGAAGAAGTACGCCGCATTTATATTTTTGACTCCATCAATATTGTGGCCAAAGAGTATGAGCAGAAAATTGAACAGCTCATCTCACTCACCGCCACCAAAGACTGACTCTTACCGAGTAGCTGACAATAACCGCCCAAGCGACCGCAATATTTTCGGATCGAGCGTAAACGACTTCACATTGCTTTTCTGTACGTCGCTACCCGATACCTGTCGGTAGTAGAGCAATCCTCGAACGGTGCGAGCGGCGATCATATTTTCGATGATCTGCCTGTTGCCGACCGCGTAAAATTTGATGACATGGCGGATATCATTTTCATTTCGGAACGACAATTGCCGTACCGACATCTCAGCAGTTGGTTTTCCATCGATGATAAACTGCAGATGAGAATTTACAGGAAGCTGAGGTCTCAGCGCAGGATTAAATTTCCCCGTTTCCTCAAATTTAAAGACAAATAAAGGATCCTTCCCATCGCGTATTTGGAAATCGGGATTGAATACTAAACTGTATTCAATGATTCCGGGTGTGGTAAATTTATACTGAACATTCAGCGGAGAGAAAAAGGTAACCCATTTCTCCGGTCCGTGTGACTGAACTTCATAATAATCTTCATTTTGTGCCACGGCAAGCGATGCCAATGAGAGAGCCGACAAACTCAACAGTAAGAACCAGCGTTTCATGTATAACCTCCGTAATTCACGTAGAAAATACTGAAATCGACGATGATTGTAAAGAACCAGTTTACTATTATTCAAATTCTTGATAGTTTAAAGTTGTAACTAAAGCCGGTGATTATCGTAATCAACGGTATTAACTTTCTCATCTCATGCACTTTCCATCACTACATATTCGGTTCCGAAAGCTGTATGTCGTCATCATTGCTGTTGCTCTCAGTGGCCTCATAACATTTACATTCTTTCATTACGTTAGCACGCCGACTGACGAAAATGTATTCCAAAATCCACCTTCAAAAATAATCGCTGTACATAGTTTTGCCGGTAGCATGGTATCGAAAAAACCATTTCAAGGTCTTCAAGCTATCGATATTCCATCAGCTTTTGACTCGATAACTCAGGGTGATTTACTGTTAAAAATTAACGGTGGCGAAGCAAAGACGATGAAAGATGTCTATGAATTGCTTTCCAACGGCCCGGAAGAGGTACGGATGGAAGTCCTTCGTCCATCCATCAACTACGTTATTGAATATAAAACACATCGATCATTGATTAAGGATAATTACTTTAATCGACTTCCCAATTGTGTTTTGGTTACCGCTGTCACTCCGGACGGAGCATCTGACCGGGCGGGATTAAAAGTTGGAGATCTCATTGTTCGAATTAATGGGAAAGAATTCACCAATGCTATTGAAGCCGATTTAATTTTACGTCTTGGACAAATCGGTAAAACTCTCCAATATGATGTATTGCGCAATGGTGAATCATTCACCTTCAATGTCGTGTTGGCCAAATTTGGAATTCAGATTGCGGTATTGATATTCTGTCTTTCGGGTGTCGTATTTATGGTGACCGGTTTTTTTATTGCGTTCTCTCGTCCGAATATTTTTTCAGCGCGGCTGATCGGGTTTGGTTTCCTTTTGCTCGGTTTTTTTATGGCGATGCTTGTGATCAGGAGAGAGTTTAACGTAACGCTGTGGATAGGATTTCGTAATTTTTTAGTTATTGCGTCCTATGGCTTTGGTGCAGCATTGCTCTTACACAGCAATCACTACTTTCCAATTGAACGTCCGGAACTCATCTCACGCCGTTGGATTTCGCGCAGTTACTACATTATTGCCGCTATTGCAGTGATTGTTATTATTGTTTTTAACAGTGTCATTCCCCTTTTTGTCTTCCCGCTGTACGTGTTGGTGATTTTTTTAAAATATCGAAAACTCAGCTCCGCCGAATACAAAAGATTTAACACGATAATAAAATGGGCGTCCCTTGTCGTCATTCTTCTTACCGTTTTGACGCTGATCTTTTTTGTCAACCAGATAACGTTAATTCACATCGGCATCATAGGGGTGGTGTTAACGCTGATTCCGTTGTCATATTTATACACCATCGGCCGGTACAGATTGCTTGATTTAAATTTACGCGTTCGGCGGAATACACAGTATAGTGTGATCACCATTATGTGGGGCGCTGCAGTGTTTTATCTCTTGCTGTGGTGTTTTATTGCTTTGCCTCAAGCCGATTTTCCAAAAACCAATATTGTCTTCACAGGTTCGTCAATTGAAGTCAGCGACGCTCCGGAATTTTCAGCACAGCGTCTTTCAACCAACCGCGTGATGCTGATGGTGCTTGGATTAGTCATCACATTCGGTTTTTTAAAACTTCGGCGTGTCGGACAAGGTTTAATCGATAAAAAATATTACCGTCTGCAGTACGATTATCGTCAAGCTTCTCATCAGTTAGGCGAACTTTTGGCAACTACGTTGTCGATGGAAGATCTTGCGCGCGGTTTTATTCAAAAGTTAAGCGACTTAATGAAATTGAAACGTGCGGGCGTCTTATTTTTCCGAGATGAAAGCTCGTGCGCTTGTAACGCAGCGTACGGTTTTGACGGAATATCGTGGCAGGAATTCTGTCTTACGAACGAAGCAACGCTCATTGAAGCCGTTCAACAATTTACTCATGAGTTTCGGGTCGATTACCTTCCGTTACCAATCAAAGAAGAATTTCACCGAGAAGGATTTCAGTATGTTGTTCCAATACGTTCCAAAGAAAAATTAATTGGAGTTATTTTGGTCGGCGAAAAACTTGCCGAAACAACATTTCAGCAGGAAGATCTTGCCTTTCTTTCCTCCGGCGCAAAACAAGCCTCGGTTGCAATTGAAAATGCATTTTTGTACGAGGAGCTTGCCGAAAAAGAACGGATGAAGCATGAATTGGAAATTGCCCGCCGCATTCAGCTTGATTCTCTTCCGCAATCGACACCGCACATTCCGGGATTGGATATTGCAGGGACATCGATACCGGCAATGGAAGTCGGCGGTGATTTCTATGATTACTTGATGAATGGTAACGCTAAGATCACTGTCGTCATCGGTGATGTGAGCGGAAAAGGTACATCGGCCGCACTGTATATGTCTAAAGTGCAGGGAATTTTACGCTCGCTGCACGGTTTCGATCTTGCTCCTAAAGATTTATTTTTTCGCGCTAATAAATTACTCTGTCAGGATCTGGAGAAGCGATCGTTTGTGACAGTGCTTGGAGCGGAATTTGACACACAACATAACACCATGGCTGTTGCCCGCGCCGGTCATTTACCGCTGTTACACTACAATGCATCGGTTCATCGCGTAGAAAAAGTTATTCCCCGCGGATTAGGTTTGGGACTGAATGATGCCGGCGTCTATACCTCGGAGATGGAGCAAAAGGTTGTTCACTATAAGAACGGAGATATATTTTTATTTTCCACCGACGGAGTAACGGAAGCGCACGATGCATCGTCAGATTTTGGAGAAGAACGGCTGCAGGAATTATTGATGCAGTTTCATCATAAATCGGCAAAAGAAATAGAGCACCTTATTTTGCAGGAATTGAAAACATTTGTCGGAAATCAATCCCAGCATGATGATCAAACCCTTGTGGTGGTAAAGGTAAACTAAGATAGATCCAGCTTCGAGTGTATCCCGTAGAACGTATTGCTTGTTGACATCATCTAAAATTCGACCTACCTTTGCGTAAAACTATGGCCCTGAAACTGCAACAGGGACTCCTATTTTAAATACCGGTTAAAAATTCGATTATAGAAGCCTCTGTTGATGAATATCAGCAGGGGCTTTTTCATTTGTCTTTATCTCAGATTTCTTTTCGATTTATATGGAGGAACATCATGAGAACACAGGTAAAAGTTTTATCGTGTTTCTTTGTTTTCTTCCTCGTTCTCTGCGGATGCAAGGAAACAAGTAATCCTGCAAATTCAAATTCTACGTCGAGCGCCGCACAACTCACCATCACAGACATAACAACATCTACAACGGGTTCTTCTTTTACGGTTTCATGGAAGACCAACAAACCCGCAAGGTCACAGGTCGATTATGGTACAACAATAAATTACGGGACTACTTCACCGTTGGATTCCGCGTTTGCCGTGATTCATTCTGTCACGATCTATGGTTTGCAAGCATCGTGTGATTACCATGTTCGCGTGCGTTCGATTGATACATCACAGCAAGTTGCTCTCTCTGCCGATGTTGTGTGTAAAACATTGGCCGCAAATTATGACTACTGCCCGTACTTTGAAAAATCGATGTGGCAATTTGCCGTTGTACGGAAAAGTCAGACGAATGTGACCAATCCGTCAGTCACGACATATGGAACACTTTCCATTACCGTCATTGATGTCGACAGCATAACAGGCATTGCCAAAGTAGAAATGATGAGCGATATGACATCCAATAGTATTGCGTATGTACGAAAAAACGGTAAAAAAGTTGAACTATCCTCCAGCCGCACATCGTGGGAATTACTGTTCGATCAGGATATGCTGTCAACCGGGTTCAAATTCCTTTTTGCCGGTGATGTTACTAAACCGAGCGGAATAGTTGGATCTGTCACATCAACGTACTTAACAACCACCAACGGAATACAAAAGAAAAAACATGTCGATAGTTATGGAAGCTCGTACAGCTCGTACAACTATGAAAACGATGTAACCGAGACCATCAACAAAGATTTAGGAATTGTTGCGGCGCGAATGTATTTATACGATGCATCGATCGGTTATCCCTATCTTGTTTCCAACACACTAACGTACACATTAACAGCGTACAAAATATACCTTCCGGATGGAACGATACGGCAGGGCGGGACGCTGACGCTTGAAAATCCTCCGGCTGCTCCTGAAAACCTTTCCGCCGTTCGTGCAACGGTACTAAATTCTGTTGTCGTAACATGGGATGATAAGTCGTTCAATGAAACCGGATTTGAAATTGAAAGAAAAACTCTTGGCACTATTTCGTCAGTTTATGCGCTATTAAAAACAGTGTCATCCAATACAAAACAATACGTTGATTTGAGCGTTGATAGTATGAAGTCATATTCGTACCGCATCCGTGCAGTCAATTCTTACGGTGAATCTGCGTATAGTAACGAAGATTCTGTCGATCGATTCGGAATTCCAATTGCCCCATCCTCTTTGCGGGGGAGCTACAATTCAAATTTACAAACGGTAAACTTATTTTGGAATGATAATTCAACAAACGAAACACATTTTCAGATTTCATACAGTGCGGATGGAATACAATGGGAAGATCTTTCATTCACCACAGCAAAAAACAGCACCTCCGTAACGTTAAAATGGGATACTGGTCCCCCGAAAGGTACTCATTATTTTAGAATCCGTGCCGTCAGTAGCTACGGGGAATCTGCTAATTCGAATGTGGTATCAGTGACGATTCCATGATTAAAAATTTGTAGAGAGGGTAGATTTTTTAATGCAGCAGAGAAAGAAAGATTGTGTGAAAATAAAAAAGACGAATCTTCCGATTCGTCTTTTTTATTGTAGCGCTAACGGGAATCGAACCCGTGTTTAAGCCTTGAGAGGGCTCCGTCCTAGCCTCTAGACGATAGCGCCGTGAAAAAATCTTTGAAATTCTTTTCAATAGCTAAGTTTTGATTTAGCTAGAAAAACCATCGATCTTTTTGTTCTCTTGTCATAAATAGTTACCAGTGCTTTACGACCAAGCCTTCAATAATTTACAAAACCCTTGGTAAGGTAGCAAATAGTAATACGCAGCAAGAACATCAAATGGTGATTGCATTCAGTTGAAATAATCCTAAATTTCTCAAAAACAAAAGACCCGGCTCATCAATGGGTTTTATATTTAAAGTCCATTTGTAATGAACCAGCGATGAATGCACCCTCAGGAATGTTGACATAGTAGTGCCATTTTTTATATTTCAATATGAAAGAGTGTAAAGTATCTATAGTGCGGTACGCCATAACGCACAGTGTAATGCTATTAATTCCCATTATACTCATGGGGCAGACGTCACCGTTTGCGGAAAAAGCTGCAACTTCCGGATTACGCACTGGGGCAGGAAATACAGGAGTTGCTGTTGCCGATTTCGATAATGATGGATGGGATGATATTTTTATTTCAAATATTCCATATCCATTTATCGGAAATGATACGACGCATTCACTGCTATTTCGTAATAATCACGACGGCACATTTTCCAATATTACCAAGCAAGCAGGGCTGTGGGTGTACGGTGGTTATAAAACTTCTCTCTGGGCTGACGTGAATAACGATGGATATCCCGATCTCTTTATGGCGTCCGATGATGGCCAAGGCAGCAGCCATCTTTTCATCAATAATAAAAACGGAACATTTAAAGATGTAACAGCAACATCTGGAATTGATTCGATGGCATTAGTTGCAACAGCCTCATTTGGAGATTACAACAACGATGGAAAGATTGATCTCTTACTTGCCACTGAAGGCAATGTAAATCTTCTGTTGTACAAAAATATTTCGACGAAGGATTCAACCAAATTTATTGAAGTCAGTCAGCAAAGTTACCTTGCCGAATCGATTGTCCCAATGCAAGTAACATTTATTGACTACGACCACGATGGAAACCAAGATATTTACATCGTGCATGATGGAACAACACCAAGCCTGTTGTATCACAACAATGGCAATGAAAGATTTACGGAAGTTTCTGCAACAACAGGATTACGTGATGTTGGCGTTGGCAATAGCATGGGAGTGTATTGGGCAGATTTTGATGGAGACGGATGGGAAGATGTATATGTAACGAGAATTAGAAAAGGTGGCATGTATCGTTGTCAACAAAATGGAACGTACCAAAACATTGCCGCCGTTGTTGGTGCGGAAAAAAATGGTATGTCGTGGGGGCTTGTGTGTGAAGATTTTGATAACGATGGTGACATAGATATGTTTATTGTCAATTCGTACGGATATGATTTAACAAGAAGTCTCTATTATGAAAATAATAATGGAGTGTATAGTGACAAAGCGGCTGACTACGGCATAGACTATCCGATAGATTTTTTTGGTGTGGCGTGTGCTGATTTTAACAATGATGGATATTTGGATATTTTTGCCCCCGCTATTAATGGAGAAAATAAATTTTTAGTGAATACCAAAGTTAACAAAGGCAATTGGGCCAAAATAAAATTATATGGCGTTACTGTTAATACAATGGCAATTGGCGTGAGAGTGCGGATTGTCGCCGATGGCCATACGTACATTCGCAGTGTCACTGCCGGGAATGGATTTATTTCTCAGATGAGCCAGGTGCTACATTTTGGATTAGGTGCTGCAACAGTCATTGATACGATGGAAATATTTTGGAAAAAGAATTACGTCCAGCGTTTTACGCAGCAGAAGGTGAATACAACGTATTTGCTTACGGAGGGAGAGACTCCTGTAACGAGTGTAGACAACAGACAACACACCGATCGACCGTTACAATTCTTGCTCGCACAAAATTACCCGAATCCATTTAATCCTTCAACGGTGATTAGTTATCAATTACCGGTGAACAGTGCGGTAACGTTAAAATTATTTGATGTCCTGGGAAGAGAAATTGCAACGTTAGTGAATGAACAACAATATGCCGGTTCACATAATTTTCAATTGTCAATTCATAATTTTCAACTATCCAGCGGTGTGTATTTTTATCAACTACGTTCACAAAAGTACTCAGAGACAAAAAAAATGGTGGTGCTGCAATGAACAATACCCCGCGATGGTTTTTCGTTTTATTATTTGCCGGCATAACCGGATGTAATGATGAAGGCTTAGTTGCACCGCCTACCACCTTGATTAAACCGACATTGCAAAGTATTCAAGCTGTTGTGTTTAATAATTGTTCAACGCCTAGTTGCCATGGTGCCGGAGGCAAAGGGGGTCTCATCTTAATTGAAGGACAATCGTATGGGCAGCTTGTGAATCAACAGAGCATTGGCGACGGAGACCATTCACCGAAATTTTACCGCATAAAACCTTTTTCCGTCGATTCGAGTTTTTTATATATTAAATTAACAAATCCGCATAGTCCGTCGCAGGGAGACCGTATGCCGCAGACAAGTTCACCGCTTCCGCAAAATGTCATCGATGCGATTAGACAGTGGATTGGACAAGGTGCAAAGAATAATTAAACAGGGATTGAGTATGAAGAAATATTTTTTGAGGCAAAGGTATTACTTTGCATTTATTATCGCGTGTCTTCTTTTTTCTTGTACAAAAAAACAATCTACCGAGCCAGATCCTGCGGCCCAAGATGTAACACTTGCTGCACCACCGGCGGGACAAGGTGTGCAGGTTGTCATTCCTCCGTTTACTGTTGCTCCCGGAACCGAGATTCAGCGAAATTATTTTTTAACATTATCGAGCGATTCTGATATCTATATTAATAAAATCCAATTCGCTTATAACCCGGGAAGCCATCATTGCAATGTTTTTAAATCTGATTCATTGACAAAGCCCGAAGGAACATTTGATGAAACATTTGTTTCCATTGATTATACGAAATGGGACATGTTTGCGGCATCGCAACAGGCAGATTTTGTATGGCAATTGCCTGCCGGTGTTGCTATCAAATTAAAAGCACATCAGCAACTCGCCATCCAAACACATTATGTGAATGGCGGAGCACAGCTAACGCCAAACGCTCGCGGGAAAGTGATGATTAATTTTTGGACAATTCCAAAATCTGAAGTAACGAATACTGCAGGCCTTATTTTTTCAAGCAATGATCGCATTAATCTTCCTCCGCACGATTCGTTGCGCGTGCAAAAATTCGTTGTTATCCCGTGGGACCGAATCCCCGCGAAGTCCATTAATATATTGGCGATGACCGGACATTTTCACAGCAGAGGAAAAGATTTTTGGGTGGAACATCGTGAGATTAATCATACCGAAATTTATCGAAACGTTGCATGGGACGAACCTCAAATTAAAGTGTATGCCGGCAATGGATACGTCTTACCCCTCAATCATCATTTAGATTTTTTTACAAAATATTATAATCCCGGAAACGATACAATCCGAATGGGGCCGCATGTGATTAATCAAGAACACTCAAATCTTTTTTTGTTTTATTACCCAGGCACAACTGACGGTAAGGCAATTTACGATATTGATGGAGGATGGTAAATACTAACCAGATCAATTTTTTTGAATTCAATTCAGAATGAAAGCTATTTCCAAAGTTATACGTATTAGAAAATTTTAAACATTCCCCGTCACTTCTCTTAAAGAAGTCTAACTATTGTTTTCTTGATTCTTTCCTTCCTGTAAAGCACATTGCATACAAGAAATAAAAACAAACTTTATATCACTTAACACACACGACAATGGGAACCTCAAAAATAGCAGCAATATCCGGTGTCTATATAATCTTAGGATTATATTCACTTGGCTTTAATTCTACCGATGAGTCAACCAGTAAGGCAGCGTACGAAACAGCGAATACCGTCCAAGCTGAACACATTGCTCGTGCTGGGCTTTCGATGGCTTTGGTTTCCATGGGGGGGAACCAAACCGTCGGGTCGTCAGCGTCATCCCTTTCGATGATGGGTGGAACGGTAACGTATACGGTTTCAACACCGCTTCCTTCTTCAGAACGGCAAATTACTTCTACGGCTACTTTGAATACGTCAAAAGTTACGGTCACGGCCATCGTGAACTACGATAAAAACCGTTGGAGAATTGAACGGGTGTTCACTCAAACAACCTTCTTGTAAATTTCCGCCATAGCTCATTTTTCGTTCTGCCGCTTCGGGTTACATTCACTCGGCTCGCAGTATTGTCTTTAAAAGAAAATTTTTCTTTGTATATTACCGTCGGAAGGAAATGAGGACGATGTTTTCATCAAAGAAAAAAATAATTCTTGTCGGCGACCGTGTGTTGATTGAACCTGAAAAAGATCAGGAAAAAACTTCGCACGGGTTGTATCTTCCGCCGGGTGTGAAAGAAAAAGAAAAAGTTCAATCGGGCTATATTGTAAAAGTTGGCCCGGGATATCCGGTCATCAATCCGAATTTTGTTGATCAAGAACCGTGGTCAACAACTCCGAAAGATCCGGTGAAGTACATTCCATTGCAGGTGGAAGAAGGGGACTACGCTCTGTTTCTACGGGACAACGCCATAGAGATTGAATATGAAAGAAAACAATATCTGATTATTCAACAATCGCACCTGCTCATGATCATACGCCCCGATGCGCTGTCCGAACTTGGATTACGAGAATCATGAGTGTTGACATCTTCCTTTTCAGCGAATCGAATCTTCATGCACAATTGAACACAGCCCCTTTTAGCCAAGGGTTTTATACCGTCAAGTTCTACACAGAGAATGGAACGATGGCAAAAAAAAAGACCAACACCCTTTCAGAATTTTATCTGTATCCTTCCGGCGGAACACTGCGCGACAGTAATTTTAACTTAGTGTTTTACGATTCGCAGTTTGATACGTACCGCGGATTTCAACCGCCGCACATAAAACGACAAAAAAAATCTTAGGCCATTAACTATTAATTTCATCATATCACACGACCCATGCATTATACTCCTTTGAACCCCGAAACAATTTTGGAAAGCATCTCCGGCGGATTTTTTGCACTCGATACCGAATTTCGATTTACGTATTGGAATAAAGCGGCGGAAGAAGGAACAGGCATCGTCAAAAGTGAAGTGATCGGTAAACATGTATTTGAAATTTTTCCAAACGCCGAAAAAGCAGACCTTGGTGAAAAGTACCGGCGGGCGATGGAATTAAAAATTTTTCAATCGCACGTCAGCCAATACAAAGATGAACGGTTCGAAAAATGGTTCGACTTCCGCATCTATCCGAATGAAAACGGCTTGTCGGTTTTTCTTCAGGATATTACTGAACAGCAGCGTCAGCAGCGGCAGCGCGAAACCCTGCTCGAAATTTCTCATGCGATTAATACGGCAAGCCAATTGGAAGATCTCTGTTCCGAGATCGTGCGTGTGTTGTCGCACCGGTACGAATTGCCGCAGCAAAATGTGCTACTTTATTTCCACCGCCCGCATGACCAGCAGCTTATCCTCTTGGCGCCTGAGCTTCCATTGAGTGATTTGCAAAAAAATTTGTATTCGGTACCGGTAACTGGAGAACATAATTTTGCCAGCGTTGAAGCATTCAGCACCGGCAGTAGAATTGTCACCGCAGATGTGTCGCGCAGTGTGCTTTTTGCGTTCGCTCCTGAGCAAGTGATTACCTCAAAGATCGTCACCTTGTTGGCGCTGCCGCTCAGAATCGAAAATGAGCGTTTAGGGGTGCTTGAAATTTTGCTGAACCAAGGGAAAAATCTTGCCGAACACGAAGCCTCATTCCTAGCCCTCGTTGCCAGCGAAGTAGCGGTCGGTATCAGCCGCCGCGGTTTGATTGATGAACTGCGCGTGAAGAATGTCGATCTGGAAATCCAGCGGACGCAGACGCAGGAAGCGCATGATAAATTAAAGCGATTCCTCGCATTCTTCAGCCATGAACTTCGCGCGCCGCTCAATTCGATTATTGGTTTCGCCGATTTGATTTCTGAAGAGATGGGAGAAATTTCCAAAGAAAAATTAGATGAGTATAATTCGGCTATTAAATCCAGCGGTACGCATTTGCTTCACCTGATAAACGACATTTTGGATCTTTCCAAAATTGAAGCAGGGAAAATGGAATTACATTTTACTCCGGTCAGCATTCGCAATACGTTTGACTCCATTAAGCAGACAGTAACGCCGAGTATTGAAGCAAAGAAAATCACTCTTGAAATATCAATTGCCGATGAGCTGGACGACCTTATCACAGACGGTGTTCGTTTGAAACAAATTCTTCTCAATCTTGTCAGCAACGCAGTAAAATTCAGCCACGCTGAAGGAAAAGTGATCATAGCGGCTACGCGCAGTCAAACGGATGTTGAATTTTCTGTGCAGGATTTCGGCGTCGGCATTAAACAGGAAGATATCTCGTCGCTCTTCCAGCCGTTTCAGCAGACAAAGGAAGGTGCACGCAAAATTGAAGGAACAGGACTTGGGCTTTCCATCACCAAAAAACTGGTGGAACTTCAAGGCGGCTCGCTTCATGTTGTGAGCGATTACGGCAAAGGAAGTATTTTCATTGCACGCTTGCCGTTGATGGTGCAGATAGAAAATGAGGCGGAAAAAATTGTTAAAAGAATTTCTGAAACGGTTGATCCTGCTCAGACGCGCCGCGTATTGATTGTAGAAGATAAGCCGCATGCCCGCACACTGCTTCACACCTATCTGACGGAAGCCGGGTACATCACGGAAATTGCCGCGAATGGAGTGGAGGCGCTGGAAAAAGCTAAGTTATGGAAGCCGGATGTAATCACGCTCGACATTTTATTGCCGGTGAAAGACGGCTGGCAGGTGCTTCGTGAATTAAAAGACCATCCGCTGTGCAAAGATATTCCTGTGATTATTATATCCATGGTGGATGAACGCAATGTCGGCTTCGGACTTGGCGCGGTCGAATATTTTGTGAAGCCGGTTCAGAAAAATGATTTGCTTGCCGCCATTAAAAAAGTAGATTCTGCTCATGCACGGAAATCTGCAAAAATTTTGGTGATTGACGACGACACATCGGTGACCGAACTGATCCAGGTCATTCTTGAATCGGAAGGATGCACGGTGTTGAAGGCGCACAACGGCAAAGTGGGATTGGAACTTGCTGAAAAAGAAAAACCAGATCTCATCATTTTGGATTTAGTGATGCCGGAACTTTCCGGATTTAGTGTCGCCTATCAGTTGAAACACAACGCTGCAACGTACACGATTCCGGTGATGATCATGACGTCGATGGAAATTGATGATGAAACTCGCCAGCAGCTTGAAGGTTTTGTAGTGAGTTTGATGAAGAAATCAGGCTTCACGAAACGTGATCTGCTCAATGAGATCGCTTCGATTGAAGGGAAGAAGCATTAAGAATATTTTCATGGTTTGTCGCCGTCGTCGCCGACAACGGCTACAGTATCGCTTATACCATATCGGTTTGTTGCTGTGTAAGGTTTGCAAAGCGTTTAATCTTCTGCGTTGTGGTTTTTTGGAATTCCTGATCGCGTATGACGAACTTGCGAATCTGTTTGTAACTGCTTAGCTGTTTGTTCACCTTTTTTACCTCCTCAGCAATGATCTGATGCAGTAATTCACCGGTAATTTGTTTGCCGGTCGATTCCGAATATTCTATCAT
>JAQUOA010000023.1 GCA_028749215.1 Bacteroidota bacterium | reverse complement strand
TTGCGTTTACATTGTTTGCACCCGAGCATCAGTTGGAGAGAGCAAAAAGCATCGTTGATCTTTCTCAGCCATCAAATTACGGGCGCCTCAATATGTGGACGACCGGATTTCAAATCTGGAAAGATTACCCAATACTTGGGACAGGTGACATCGACCTGCATGTGTTGTATGAACAGTACAAAAAACCGGACGATCAAGAGTTCGGCGGACATTTGCACAATAACTTTGTTCATTTACTGGTAACACTTGGAGCAGTCGGATTTTGTGTCGTGATGGCCTTGTGGGGGAAAATTCTTCATGTTGCATATTCAATATTCAAAAAAAATCGGACGGATGTTTTTATCAAAAATATCGCACTCGGCTCGCTGGCTGTCTTTGTCGGTTTTATGGTGAACGGAATATTTGAATGGAATTTTGGCGATCACGAAATTATGGTGTTCGTTTGGTTTTCAGTAGGATTAGGCCTTGCGGCAAATTTTGTGAAGGAAAAAGAGAGTGTATGATTCCTCTTTCGGTTATTGTTATTACGAAAAATGAAGCCCACAATATTGCCGAGTGCCTTGAAACAGTGCGGTGGGCAGACGATATTATTGTTGTTGATGCTGAAAGCAGAGATGAGACCGTTGCAAAAGCACAGCTCTTCACGCCAAAGGTTTTTATAAAGCCATGGCTCGGATTTGCAGCAGCAAAACAATTTGCCTTTCAACAAACACGCCATCAGTGGATATTGTGGCTTGATGCGGATGAACGCGTGACGCCGGAATTGGCAAAAGAAATTCAACAATTGATAGCCTTGCAACCAACGCAAGCGGCATTTTCAATTGCGCGCCGTGCTTACTTTTTGGGACGATGGATTAAACATTCTGGATGGTACCCTGGTTATGTGCCGAGATTATTTCACAAAGAAAGGGCATCTTTCAACTCTGCGTCGGTCCATGAAGGATTAGAGATTTGCGGCGAAGTCAGCCGTTTGAAAAATGACCTGCTTCACTTTACCGATCCGAATATCTACCACTACTTCGCAAAATTGAATCGGTACACTACACTGGCAGCTGACGAGCTGTATCAAAAGGGGAAGGAGGGGAAATTATCTGATGTGATCATTCGTCCGGTGTGGCAATTTGTTAGGATGTACATACTCAAACTTGGATTTCTCGATGGGATTCCAGGGCTATTGCTGGCGTCATTTTCTTCAGGGTATGTGTTCACAAAATATAGTAAATTACTGGAAAAACAATTAGTCACAAATCAAAAATGATATTACCATGGCGGACCAAGAGAAACATCAACAGCTGTTTATTCAACTAATTTCTATGTTTCATGCCGCTGCGCTGCAACAAATGGGGAAACTCAAAGATCCAATATCGGATAAAATCGAGCGAGATCTTAACCAAGCAGAGCTTTCCATTGATATGCTCGACATGCTGACAGCGAAAACGAAAGGGAATGTAACGGCAGAAGAGGAAAGAGCGTTGACTGATATTATTGCGCAGCTTAAATTAAATTTTGTCGACGAAAAAACAAAAGAACAGCCAAAACAATGAGAATCGGTATTGTTGGAAATACAAGCAAAGAGACCCTTCCCGATGCAGTGGAAGCTCTGCTGAACCTCGGTGCAAAGTACGATCTTAAATTTTTTCTTCTTGATGATTTGTATAAACCATTGAAGAAAAAATTAGGAGAGTTGCTCACCAAAAAACAATTTTTAGAAGCTCCCGAACTCGTGAGAGAAAGCGATATCCTCATCGCGTTTGGAGGAGATGGAACAATACTGACAGCGGCGCGAATTATTGGACGTGCACAAATACCAATTCTTGGAATTAACCTTGGCAAGCTCGGTTTTCTTGCTGAATCGTCGTTGGATGAATTGGAATCATTTATTCGTGACATTATGAACAATCAGCATGTCATTGAAGAGAGAACGATTCTGCGCATTAACTTCGAAAAAGACGAAACAGAAATGTTTGCATTGAATGAAGTTGTCGTCGATAAAAGTCATTCATCGCGTGTCATTGGTATTTCAGTCTATGTGAACGACGATTATCTTGTCAGCTTTCCCGGCGATGGAATTATCGTTTCAACACCGACCGGCTCTACAGGCTATGCACTTGCTGCCGGCGGCCCGATTATGGTGCCCACAACTGATATTTTTGTCATCCAGCCTATTTCACCCCACTCTCTGAATGCACGAACAGTTATTGTTCCTGATTCCAGTATGATTAGGATCGTCGTTGAACCATTGTCTGAAACGGCAAGAGTAACGGCCGATGGCCAGCAGGGAAAAACATTTACTCCGCCGGTGACATTATTTATCCAAAAAGCTGATTACCAAATTAAGCTTATCAAACGGAAAGACCGCAGCTACTACGATGTGCTTCGAGCTAAATTGCTGTGGGGGAGCGATATTCGATTAATGAAAGGGAAGAAAGAGTGACCGCAAAATTTTTTTCAATGCTTCTTTCATGTATAATTATTTCTTGCTCAGGAAGCGGGACATACAAAATCAATGTTGAAGAATCCGGAACGAAAATAGTAACCGGAAGATTCAATTCCCACCTTTTGAAAACTGACGTTGATCTAAAAGGATGGTTTGACTACAACTACAAAGATTATGCAATTGATCGATCCCAACTTCAGGCTATCGATTCACTGTCAAAAGATGTTCATTATGTTCTGATTATGGGAACATGGTGCAGTGATTCGAAACTTCAAGTGCCTCATCTGTTCAAAATTTTCGACTCAACTAAAGTCTTTGAACAGAAAATTGAAATGCACGGCGTTGACCGTTCAAAGAAAAGTGATGACGGTGTGACAGAAAAATATAACGTTCAACGGGTTCCGACATTAATTGTGTACAAAGGAGATCAGGAAGTAGGAAGAATTGTTGAATCTCCGCGTGAAACATTGGAAAAAGATTTGGTAAGAATTTTGAAAAAATAGTAAGAGTCAGTGGATCGAATCGGTAGCCCCTTCCATAATCCAAATTTTTAACCCTCTAATTTGATTCAGTGTCAGCGTTTGCGAAGGCGGCATTGGAACCGAACCTTGTCTTGCCTCAATGCTCCAAATTAAACGACTATTCAATGTGTCGCCTGGTCTAACGACCCCGGGTTTGCCGAATCGGGTTCCATAGTAACTCGATAGGTCAAGATTCGATGCTTTTGCGTCCGCCGAATGGCACGCGGAATTTGCACATGCAATATTAAAAAGAGGTTGAATAGTTCTATCGTAGCTGATATTTTTTGCCGGGAAAACAATATCTTCAATTTTACTTACCGGGTTAGAATTGTCTTTGCATGATGATGTGAACAAAAGAACAAATGGAACAGCCACCCATATAATTATTTCCACCGCACGTTTCAATTTTTGACCTCTTGAATTCTTCCTTCGATAACTGAGCTAATGATTTTCTGTTGTTTCACTGCTTCGATCAATACGTCACGATCTACCACATGCAATGGTGTAATTGCCGAATCCGGAAGTGAGAATCCGAAATATTTTTTTGTTTGGGCCGCAATGTAATTGTTGGTGACGATTGTATAGTTTGACTTCCGGTCAAGTGGTGTTTCGTTGATTATGACATCGTGTAACTGTTTTTTCCCATTGAGAGAAATATAGGTATACTTCAAACCTGAAATTTGAAGTACTTCATCGCTCATCAAGAATTGATTTTGGAGCATAGTGAAGAGTGTGGCTCCATCAACAGTAAACGTCACCAATGTATTTCCAAACGGACTAATTTCCCAAACATCGCGCACCGTAATCGGTCCGGCTAGAACATCTTTGCGAATGCCTCCTCCGTTTTGAAAGGCAATATCAGCCTTTGCATACGCCCGCATGGCATCGGCAATCCAATTTCCCATATTGCTTTCGCCGCCGTTGGAACGTTTCCAATCCGTTTTTAATTCGCCGATAATCTCGCTCAAACTCTTGTCGGCAAGTTGTTCTAATTCAACAACTTTAGCAGCAACAGTTGAATCAGGTTTTACATCCGAAGAACGGCATTCAATCAGCTCAGCATGCTCGTTGAGAATCGTGTCACGTTCAATATCTACCGTCAAATCGATTTTCCCAAGCCAGCGTCCGCGGGAACCTGCCTGTGTTATTAAAACACCGTTTACCTGTTTTGGTTTGAACAACGGCGTGTGACTATGCCCTCCAACAATCACATTAATTTCGGGAGCACGAAGTGCAAGAATGCTGTCATCGTCAACACCTTGATGAGTAAGAGCAATGATGATATCGGCACCATTTTTTTTTAATTGAGGCACAAGTTCGTGAATTGTTTCAGCAAGGGGATTCACTCTTAAATTGTTTACATTGTCAGGAAGGGTGAGCGTTGGCAGCTCGGTCGTCATCAATCCTATGATGGCAACTTTTATTTTGCCCAGTCTTTTTATGATGTACGTACCGGCAAAAGGCGTATGAGATTTCGTGTCGATAAGATTGGCAGAGAGAACAGGGAATGTTGCCGCTGTAATTTTTTCAACAAGTGATGTCCGCCCATAATCAAATTCATGATTGCCTATCTCAAAGGCATCCGGGTTCAGCAAGTTTAACAATTGTATTTGTGAACTTCCCTTGGTAATGGTGGAAATAGGACTGCCCTGGAAATCATCACCCGCATTCAAAACGAGAGTGGCAGAGTCGTCTGAAGAATATTTCTTGAGATAAGCAGCCATAGTTGCACTGCCGCTGACCATGAACGAAGTATCTTTACCGGAAAATTTACTTTTTACTTTCACTTGAAACGGAAGATTCTGAGCATGAAAATCATTCCAGTGTAAAATGGTGAGATGCTGTTGCGCGTACAGGGAAACAGTCAAGAACAAAAAGAGGTTGATTTTTTTCATAAATTTTTCGATTGTAATGATACGATGAAGTAATATACTAAATGTTTTTAAAAAAAATTCGATCCTTTCTCCATGAAAAATTTTGCCCTGATAACCTTACTTACCCTCTCGATTGCCGGCACTCTTCCTGCACAGGATTTTGGCTACGAGTATTATAATGTTTTAGACTTTCGTTCGATCGGCGCCAATTATTCAATGCAAAATTTTTCGGCGCGTCCATCAAATAGCCTTCCGGATTCACTCAGAATTTCTTTCACCTCAGTACTGCCGTTCGTTGAGTACCGCGAGCTTGGGCTTCGTTTAGCAGTAGGGTACCAAGAGTATAAAATTACCGATAGAACAAAAACATCGATTTCGGTTTATGCCGAATCGAGTAATGATTTTTCTCTAAACGGAAAGGGGGACAGGAGCGGTTTTTTTATCCCCGTTGTTGTGTCAGCAAATTATGTGAAAGCCGACGGCGGAATTCTTGGGGTAAAAAATTTTGATGTTGCAAGCTTGGGACTTGGCAGCGGTATGAAATATCGGTACTTCACGCGCACGTTCGGCGTCATAGCAAGCGGTGTTGCGGCGTTTCATTATGCAACGGAAGGTTTCAGCACCGAATATGGGTCATCAGTAACGTATGCGGGCGAAGTGGAATGTGTGTTCCCGGATATTGGTTTTAGCGGGCTGTTGGTCGGATACCGGTATCATTTCCAATCCTGGAACATGAGCAATGCCGGATTCGATTATCAACGGTACTACCACGGTCCATTTATCGGAATTTTATTCTAAGATATTTCTTCCTTCACATAGATCATTTCAGAATGATCATCTTCCTGGCTGATACTGCGGCATCTGTTACCAAGCGGTAAAAATATACCCCTGACGGCAGCGTTGAGGCATTGAATTGCTTTTCATAATATCCGGCCGGCAGTTTCTCATTCACCAGCGTTGCTATTTCTTTTCCCAGAATATCATAGACTGTCAGTGTCGTCAATGATGTTGTCGGAATGCTGAATGCAATTGTCGTCGACGGATTGAACGGATTCGGATAATTTTGTTGGAGCGCAAATTGAGCGGGGAATACGCTGTTGTCGGAAATTGATTTTACTTGAGTGACATACGCAGATTTCAAAACAATATTGTTGTTTGGATCGAACACCATCGACAGTGGAACAGAATTCAATTTGAAATGAAATACTTCACCGTTTATCGAATCCCAAATTTTCATGGTGGTGTCCTTCCCGCCAACAAGTGAAAATTTTACTTCGATCGGCATTTTCCAATACTCACTGGTAGATTGTGTTTGCTTCACCAGGACCGTTGCTGAACTGTCGCTGACGTTCAGCGAGTAATTGACAAAGTATGCAGGATGATTTGGCGTCTTCACCCATTCATCAAAAAACCACGTAAGGTCACTTTGGGTTGCTGTATTGATATGGTGAACAAAGTCATCAGTCGTGGAATTACTTAAACGAAATTGACTGCTGGTTCCGTAAGAATGAATCGTAGCAAAGAAGAGTGAATCTCCAAGTACATACCGAAGCATGTGCAAAACGCACGCTCCTTTGTCATACGTAATGGCACCATTAAATAAAATATCGAGTGACGGCGTCGAAACCGCCCAATCAGGATTATAAATTGCCCATCCCGGATTGTGTGCAAGGTAAGAATTTGCGTCGGCATCAATATAATTTTTATATGCTGAGTAGTTCCCATTACGCCCAGACCACAATGCTTCACAGTATGTTGCAAACCCTTCATTCAGCCAAACATCTGCCCATGTGCCGCACGTGATCATATCGCCAAACCATTGATGAGCGTATTCGTGTGACACTAAATTTTCGCTCGCGTATCCATTTGGTATTAAGCTTGTAAGCGTTTGGTTTTCCATTCCTCCCCAAGGAAACAAACTATTCAATGTCGCAAATCCGTTCTTTTCAAAAGCATGTTCCCCAAATAATGTTGAATAATAATTTGTCATCGGGATAATTTTTGCCTTGATGTTGCTCAATCCGGGTTCTTCTCCAGGATTCCAATAAAAAACAATCGGAATGCTGTCGTTAGGATTGGAAAATTTTTTCCAATACACAATATCAAGGTTGTAATTTACTTTGGCTGAAATTACAACAAGATATGTCGCAATTGGATCTCTGCTTTTCCAATGATACACCATTGTTGTGTCCGATGTATGGAGAGAATCAATGAGTCTTCCGTTCGACCCAAGCTTTACGGATGTTGGAACCTTTGCAAACAACTCTGTCGTTGCTTTATCAGATGGTTTATCCCAGCATGGGAACCAATTTCTTGCGCGCTCCGGTTCGCAATCCGTAAAGACCATACCGTCTGTTCCCACAAGGAAAGCCTCATCGGCAACATCTTTATGCCGATAAAAAATTGTGACTTGCACTGTGTCACTCACACTATGAGTTGAATTTAATGGAATAAAGAGAGTGTTGTTTAAATGTGTCACCGGCATTACCGGACCGTGAACAGAGTCAATAATCAATGAAGCATTTGTGGCATCCAATTGTATGGATGAGAGTGTTGAATCTGCTCGCAACGTGATGGTGACACTTCCGCCAAATGAATGGGGGAAGGGAGGACTAAAATTTTTGTAGAGATCGAGGTTAAGGTTGTAGTCTAAAACATCGAATGAATGTTTTGCAGTCGCTAGCGATGTAATCTTCGCATAGGCCTTGCTCTGATGAAGCCGTTTTTGCGAACAAAGTTCGGCCCCGGTTGGCACAACAATTTGAGAAAGGCCAATAGAAATAACCAACAGTGATAGAAGTATGTATTTCATACCAATCTCGTCCTAAGGTTTCAGTTCAAAATGTTCTCTCTGAAAGATAAATAAAAGAATAAGGAATGAAAAGCAATCCGTTTTCGTTGCGACGAAAAAAAACATTTTGTATATTATCATTGTCGCTGGCGTAGCTCAGTTGGTAGAGCAGCTGATTCGTAATCAGCAGGTCAGGGGTTCAAGTCCCCTTGCCAGCTCAAACAAAAAAGAGTTGATTTGTATAATAAGATCAACTCTTTTTTTTGTTTTAAAGTTTCCTGCTTTATTCACCCCCTAAAATCGGTTGCCGTCCAGAGAATAAATTCAGTTGCCATCCTGGGAAATGAATCGCACGAAAGATCCAGAGATCGGAGAAAAACATACAACAAAACATGAAAAGCCGTATCTTAAATAAAAACTGTGAAATCTCTCATACCGGACGCCTTAAAAAAATCTTTAATGCAAACAGTGTTACATCTTAATGGAGGATAATAATTTGGACTGGCTAAAAGAAATAAATGCTGCCGTGACGATCTGCGATGCGCAGGGAATTATTGTTTATATGAATGAGAAATCGGCACAAGTGTTTGACAGCGACGGGGGAAAACAGTTACTCGGCAAAAGCTTATTTGACTGCCATCCCGAAACGGCATTGACAAAATTAAAAGAGTTATTATCTAGCGGCAAGACGAATGTGTACACCATTGAGAAGAACGGAAAGAAGAAAATTATTTACCAATCACCATGGAGCGATGGAAAACTCATTGGTGGTATTATCGAAATATCGATTGAACTTCCGGCAGAAATGAACCATTTTATCAGGAAGTAAACAGACTGCATCATTACAATTTGTTAGAATGAAAGTCATGGGAAAATATAAGCCGGCCGTACCAAAAAGTATATTGTTTATTCTTGCGGGATTATTGTGGAGTGTTGCCGGAATCATTTTGTGTCAATATGCTCTCCGTTGGTTGATGGCAGTTACGTGGGAACAGGAAGCAGCATTCGGGATTGTAGGATTGGTATTTGCGTTTATTATCTATCAAGCAGGCTTCAAAGCGATTGTGAAAAAAAATCTATCACGGTTACATGCTTTGCCGGAACGGCCATGTCTGTTCGCATTTGCAAGTTGGAAATCATACTTATTAATTGGTGTGATGATAATGATGGGAATACTCCTGCGGCATTCCGCGGTTCCAAAATATTACCTTGCTGTGCCGTACGAAGCGATGGGGAGTGTGTTGGTGATAGGGAGTATATCGTATTATCGTTCATGGCGTAGATAATTTCTTCTTTAACTTTTATAAAGAATTTCCAACAGAAAGAGAAATGATATGTGTTTTTCGGCAGGAGCAAGTTTTGCAGGAGGTGTCGTTGTTTCTTCTATAGGTGTTGCTGTTCTTAAGAAAGTTCATAAACCTTCTCAGATAGTGTTTGCCACTATTCCATTATTTTTTGGGATTCAACAAATTGCCGAAGGCTTTATATGGGTTGCATTACAATATCCGGAATATGCTCATATTCAACAGTCTAGCACATATCTCTATTTAATAATTGCGAGAGTTTTTTGGCCGGTGATGATTCCACTTTCAGTTCTGTTCATGGAAGAGAATAGAAAAAAGAAAAAAATATTATTGGTTTTTCTCACAGTGGGTTTATCGGTGTCATTGTACTATGTTTATTGCTTAGTGTTTCTGAATGTCACTCCGCATATCATGGGTCATCACATTCAATATATTTCTGATTTCCCTGAATCTTTGGCCGTGGTGGTTTTTATCATTTATTTCATTGCCTCCGTCTCACCTCTTTTTATTTCGAGTGTGAAAAAAACAAAACTCTTAGGAGGGTTAATGTTTTTTTCAGGTGTGGTAGCGGTAATTTTTTTTACTCAATATCTTACTTCTGTATGGTGCTTTTTTGCAGCAGTCATAAGTGGGGTCATTTTCTGGATCCTCAAAGAGTCGAAAAATAATAGTAATCCCGAAACACTTCAAGTAGAGATGGGTCTTAATTGAGCCTCATCATTTTAAGCCTGACAGGAGATCCATCGAGTCGCTGCCTATTATTCTCAAATGGTATCACTTAATAAATCTCAAGAACAACTCACCGAATTAAATTGGGCCGTGCCATGGCGGCATTCAATTCAGCCAAAGAAAATTCTCGCCATTCGATTGCAGGCATTCGGAGATGTTGTCATTACACTTCCGTACTTGCAGGTATTCAAAGACAATCTACCGAGGACAGAATTTCATTTCTTAACGCGGGAAGAATTTGCAGATATTCCGCGCACTCTGCCACTGTTTGAAAAAGTGCATATCATTGGTGGTGGCAGAGAAAGAGTGAAACAATTGCTTTCCACAGTCTCTCTGTTGCCGTACTTGATGAAAGAACACTATGACATTGTTATCGATCTGCAGCGAAATACTCTCAGCCGGATGATTCGACAGTTTTTGCGTCCCCAAAGTTTTTCTGAGTTCGACAGGTATTCTTTGGACAGTGCCGGTGCTCGAACAAAAAGCACTATTGATAAACTTGGATTTAATCTAACCTCGTTTGAACTTCCAAGAATTGAAGCACGAAATCAAAAAAGTGCTATTCAGAAATTTCAATCCTTTGGCTACGATCCAACCAAACAGTTGATTGTGGTAAATCCCGCCGGCAATTTTATTACAAAAAACTGGAGTGTAGAAAATTACATTGGATTTGCGAACGGGTGGTGTGAACATGTTGATGCCAATGTTCAATTTGCTATTCTTGGCCTGAATACTTTGGAAGAAAAAGCGGCTGTTCTTAAAGAAAAGTTGGGAGACAAACTCATCAATATGGTCGGCAAAACGACTGCCTCTGAAGCATTTTCCATTCTGCAACATGCCAAGCTAGTTCTTTCGGAAGATTCAGGACTTATGCACATGGCTTGGGTTGCACAGGTTCCTGTTGTTGCTTTATTCGGATCAACGAAAAGTGTGTGGTCAAGACCGTTGGGGAAATGGTCAATCTGTTTAAATTCTTCTGACCTTGAATGCGGTGAATGTTTCCAAGCAACATGCCGATTCGGTGATATACATTGCTTATCTCGCTATACACCGCAGCAAGTGATCGATGTTGCGCAAAGATTATTGCACGAAAAAAATTCTACACAATCAAAACTGAAGTGAACATCAAACAGCACATAGCAATTCTTGTCCCAGGCGGAATAGGGAAGCATCATTACATTCCCGCGCTGATTGATCTTCTAAATCGATTGAGTACCGTGTACATTCTTCATCTCTACTCTTTTTCCCCAACAGATATTCATCCGTCACTTAATTCTAATAATATTTCAGCGGTATATCCTCCCCAAATTATAAGGTGGAATAAACTTTTCATCCTGATCTTTTTTTTGTGGCGGATATGGAAAGATCATGTTCACATTAATTTTAGTGCGGTGCACGGTTTTTGGGTTATTGCCCAGGGGTTCACCGCAGTACTCATTGGAAAAATATTGAAGATACCAAACATCATGACTTTGCCAGGCGGTGATATTGTGGCCATTCCATCAATACGATATGGTAGTTTGGAGAATTTCTTAAATAAAAAAATTGTCACATGGTGTTGTTCTGCTGCCGATTGTACCGTTCTCCTCACACGTTTTCAGCAAAATACCATGAAACAAAATAAGATCGTATGTCGCCAGAGTGTAATTATTCCTTATGGAGTCAATACATCAAAATTTTTATTTCAGCCGCATCTTCTTGCAACGCCCATCCGATTTATTTTCATCGGTAATTTGAATAAAGTAAAAGATCCAGCCACACTTCTTAAAACTTTTTTTCTTCTTACCCAGCGATTCGATTGCCGATTGACTGTTGTCGGTTATGACACTTTGGATGGAGAAATGCAGGAGTATGCCCAATCACTTGGAATAGGAGACAACATTGAGTGGAAAGGAAAATTGGAGCATGATGCACTTGTGTCTGAGCTGCACGGCTCCGATTTTCTTTTAACAACTTCTCTTTATGAAGGTGAAGGGGTAGTTGTATTAGAAGCTTTTGCGTCCGGTGTTGTAGTCGTGGGAACCGAGGTGGGATTACTTTCAGACATTGATGATAAAAATTTTACTGTCCCTCCTGGTGATGTTGAAGGTCTGGCAAAAAAAATTGAGGCTCTGTTAGCGCAACCGGAGCATTTGCATGAAATGCGTTTAAAGAATCGGATGTATGCCGAACAATATTCTGCCGAGTGGACTTTCTTGCAGTATAAAAAAATTTACACAGAATTAATCGACAGATAGAAGCAATATTATTTTCCGAGGGGATATTTAGGATGTCGCTTGAATAAGGCATCTTGTTCATTGCGGTTTTTAATTTGATATCGATTTACTAAATATCGAACAAAACGAACTTCTTCTTTTCCTGTGTAGAGGATATCTTTTTCTTTCATAAAATACACATGCTGTATGTTGTAATTGATAAAAGCACCGGCGCACATCATACATGGTTCAAATGTTGAAATCAACACGAGTGAAGATCTGTCAAGCGAAGAAAATTTTTCAAATCCTATCTTCTCAAGAGCATCTGAGATGGCATTTATTTCAGCATGTTCCCCTGCTTTTACATGATGCAGTACCGTATTGTATCCTTCGCCGATGATTTCTCCTTGGTACAGTAGAATAGTTCCTACCGGTACATCAAGCGATCCGAGTGAACGTTCTGCTAATTGCACTAACCGCGAGAAATGATGTTCTGATAAGGCAATCTTTCGTTTCACTCTATGTAATTTTGTGTGAAGCACGTAAAACACCATCCCAACAATTAAAATTACCGTACAGAAAACATAGAGTTGTATCATACAATTTTATTTTTTGATCTTGTACAAATTTCCGTGTTTAAGCGAATACACTTTGCTGCAGGAGGATAAAACGTGCTGTTGGTGTGAAATGACAATAAGTGTCTTACCGGCTTTATGAAGCAGCTTCATTGAACCAAGCACCTCTACTTCAGAGATCTTGTCCAATTCGCTGGTCGCTTCATCAAAGATAAAAATCTGGGCGTCTCGATACAATGCACGCGCAATTATTAACCGTTGTTTCTGACCGCCCGAAAGTGTCTTACCTTGTTCTCCGACAATCGTGTTGATTCCATCAGGTAAATGGTCAACAAAAGTGCCGAGCCCCGCTCTGCGGAGAGATTCTTGAACTTTGGTCCGATCAATTTCAGATGTCAGAACTCCAAATGCAACGTTAGCTTCGATGGTATCAGAAAGAATGGCCGGATGTTGGGAGACATACGAAAAAAGTTTTCTCCATTGTTGAATAGAATATTCACCGATAGGTTTTCCATCAAGAGAAATTGTCCCTGAATTTTGCTTCACCTGCTGCAAGAGAATGCGAATAAAGGTCGTCTTTCCCAAACCAGAACGGCCGCTGATACCGATGAAATCTCCTTTGTGAATGCTCAGATGCGCATTATGCAACATTGGAGTCTTTTGCTCAGGATATGAAAATGATATGCCGTGAAGCGTAATATTTTTTTCGAATTGAAAAGTATTCTTCTCTGCATCAATCGAATGAACAGGCATAAGAGATTCAATTTGATGCACCGATGGAATCAAATCAAGAGTAAATGAATACGTCCGCATATGGACGAGCGAATTCATTATTTTGGTGATAGAAGGTATTGCTCGATAGATAAATGTCACAAATATTGTCAACGCCGACACAACTGCCGTGGTAGATCCCCCTTCAATGCTGAGATAAAAAAAAAGTGTAAGAATCACTCCCGCGATCACAAACAGTTCCGACAAACGAGCAGGAATGATATTTGCAGTGTTAAGCTTTCCTAATTGAATATTTAAACTGCTCTGCTGATTGTAATATCGATTGACAAAAAAATCTTCTTTGTTATACAAGCTTGCTTCCTGGTATCCTGATACAGCATCGGCAAGCGTATGAAGGCTTAGAGGGCTTATCTGCTGAATAGTTTTTTTTGTTTCCTTTAAAAATCTATTGCTCATAGACCACACGACGATAGTGAACGGTAAGACTGTGCAAATCAATAATAGAAACATTCCGAATTTGAAGAAAGCAATCCCGGCAGTAAACAGCAGAAGGATGGTTACTTCAGAGAAGATGACCAAACTACCGAGAAGGATATGATGAGCAAATTCAATGGGAACCGATGTGACCTCGCGGAGCAATTCCGCGGAATTACTTTTTTGAAATTCAAGGAAGCCAATGGCATAATAGTATTGCAGTTTTTTCTTGGAAATTTCCGTAGCAACGGCATAGGCGTATCGATTATAATAGGAATAGACTTTATAACTGACCCAATTTTTTATTATGAACAAGCCAAGAATAACACCGGCAAGGATAAAAATAAGTTCTGTTGAAGTTTTAAAATGCAATATTGGTAAAATCAACATGTAGTGCTGTGCCAAAGGAGGGGAAAGAACGACAATGATAAACGGTATAAACATCCCAAGGGTGCACAGCTCAAGAATCGAATTGATAAACATGAAGAACAAGGAGGTCAGATATGTTCTTTTCTGATCATCAGTAAGGATGTGTAAAATTTTTGTAAAAAAATACGAAAGCCGACGAATTTTTCCGATCATGGTTTAGTAATTTTAATCCATGGGAAAGGAGATAACCGTCGGTTCATTATTCTTTTAATTTTATTCATTATTTGATTCGGCTGATAAAGAAATTGTACCGTGTATCCTTTGAGTTCATTGTACGTTCTGTGATGATAAAAGTGCGCACTTTCAGGATACCCGATACTGCTATAATAAATTTTTGTCCGTTCAACGGCAAACTCTTTTTCCGTATCTGTGTACAATGGCGTATCGAGGATGTGAATTTCGCCGTTCTTTATCAGGAGGGACAGAAGCATATTCAAAATGCGGTGAACGTTTGGAAAATATTGGAACGAACTGGCAAGGATAATGATGTGAAATGATTCAACCGGTAAAATGTTCTGAATCAAATCTCCGTACAGCCACTGTATATTTTTTGTTTCGCCGAATACGCGTGCCGCTTGTGTCAGCTCTTGATGGTTAAGATCGACGGCACAAACAGAAAAACCTGCATCGGCAAATTTGTGTGCCATCCATCCGTTTCCGCACCCAACATCCAAGATAGATTCGTTCGAATATTTTTTTACAAGATACTGCAGTAGTTTTTCTGCTGATCGTTGTCGAATCACCCATTCATGATAATGCCGATCATTTCGACTGACGCGCGGAAGGCGAGAAACAACTGCGTCAGGATATATCCATCCTTCATGTACTCGTACGGAGTGATATCTAGTTTCAACTTTTGCATCGACATCGGAAGGTTGTGCATACCACACGCCGTGTTCAAAGGTGTAGCCGCATTGTTCGAAAAAACTAATAAGTTCTTCTGTAAAAGGTAATGGCATCACTTTGTTAACTTCATCGTAATAATAAAATGGTCTCCCCATTTATTCAATGGAGCAAAGATTGAAAATCGTTCATCGAAACGAGTCAACGCCTTATAAAAGTTGGGGAATTTCTCAGGAAATGTTTCCATGTAAGGAGGAGGCGACAGGGAAGCCAATCCTCGAATCTTTACCACTGTATATCTTGAGCCGAAGCCTGTAACGACATCATGTGGAGAAAAATAGTACGTTTGAAAGAGATGTCCTTCAATATTTGCAACGGTTCCATTTTTTGTAAATCGTCGAAATGCTAATCGCGTGTTTCCTTTCAACACATGCAGCATTTCCCATGGACAAACTTTTGGCATGATGACGAAAGTGATTGTTCCGCCCGGTTTTGAAAAATTGTGCAGTTGCTCTGTAACGATCCGTAAATCAGGAATACAATTTAAGCCGCCGAAATTTGAAAAAATATGACTGAAGCGTTGCGGGGGGAGAGATGATAATTCAGTGAACGAACATTTGGCGTACCGTATTTTATCTTCCAGACGGTATTCATCAATTTTTTTTTGTAACTCGTTCAACATTCCGTCCGCATTATCAATGGCAAAGACGGAATGCCCTTGTTGTGCAAAATGCACTGCATCAATCCCTGTCCCGGCATTAAGTTCAAGAATAGTATCATTTGGGTGAAGAAATTCCTCTTCATGTTTGTACACTTGCTTTCGCATCCACTGAAGAATTTTATTTTTTTTTTCGTAAGAGTCAAAAGAAGGGGCTTGCGCAGAAAAGGCCTTTTGCGCTGCTTCAATATTTTCTGTAGTACTGTCCATCGGAATTGTCATCGTGGACGTTCAAGGTATGCAAGCTTTACCCGATCAATTACCGCCAACGGTCCGAAGTATGCGGTCAGAAAAATAGAGCGAAGCTGGGATTGTTGAAATGGAATCTTCAACGTAAGTAAATCGAGAATGGTTTGAATTCCTTTTCTAAAGCGGAAAATTTTGTGAACGTAACCGTGCAGCCTTCTGTAATACACGGGAGAAAATGTACCCGGAAACATTAACGCCAAGTCATCGGAGTCGACCCAATTTTGTTTCTCTTGGAGTTGGGTTTTCACTGTCTCGTAAAATTTTGTTCCGGGTAATGGATAAGAAACTGAAATCCCAAGGTCATCGGGCATGAGATCTTTTACCATACGAATTGTTGCTTCAATGTCTTTTTTCTCTTCGCCAAGGTAACCGAATTGCAGGAAGAATGCTGTCTTAATACCATATTTTTTTAACATTCGGCGGACAGCATATATTTGTGCAACTGTTGTTCCTTTTTCCATGGCATTTAAAATTTTTTGAGAACCGGATTCGGCGCCGACCCAAATTTCGTCACAGCCTGCTTTAGCCAATGCTTCAACTGTGGCTGCATCAAGCAGTAAATCTACGCGCGATTGAATTTTGAAACGGATTGAAATTTTTTCCTGCTGGATAAGCTCTGAAAATCGTTTTACCCATCCCGGCTTCAAACCAAAAATATCATCGGCAAACCAAATATGGTCAGGCTGAAGCGTCATTTGGAGTAGTTTAATTTCTTGAATCACATTTTCCGGTGAGCGGGAATTGTACACTTGTCCGTAAATCGGTTTGGCACACCAGTTGCAATGGTACGGACATCCACGGGTGGTGACAATATTGAGTGAAACATATCCATGTCGTTTGTTCCACTCAGAAATGTACGGTTCGGCTTCAAGAAGATGCCATGCAGGGAAAGGAAGTTCATCGAGATTTTTTTGCACTTCACGTTTGGGTGTCCGCTTAACTGTCTCCTCTTGTTTGAATACGACGCCGTTAATTAACTCGAAATCAACCGATTTGTTTTGAATGAAAGTTTGGCAAAGTTCAAGCAGCGTTTGTTCACCTTCGCCAACGATGACAACATCGGCTGAATGGTTCAGGTATTCCTCTGCGTGATCTGTTGCGTCGGAACCGTGAACAATAACGATTGCGCCCCACTGTTTGGCAATGTGCGCCATAGCAAATGCAGCCTCGCGCATTCTGCTCAAGCACATCTTATTGAGGTAATTAAAATCGTCGTCGTAGATAGCAACAAGTTTTGGATGATGACGATGGAGAGCTGTCCAAAGTTCTTGTTCTGAATCTGCCAACATGGTATCGAACAAGGCAACGCTGAAATCAAAATGCTCAAGGTATCCTGCTGCGTACAATGTTCCCAGCGGCGGGTACGGCATCATCGCCTTTTCCTGCTTTGGATCGAAGTGCATAAAGTACGAATGTGTCAGGAGTACGTCACTCATGCAGAAGGCTCAATGTTAAATTGTTTAAGGCGCTGGTGATATCCCTCTAAAATATTTTTTTTATTATCGTTATGCCAGACGGTGGAAATGTCTGACGTGCATTGGTAGTGCCTCTTGAATGCATTTTCATCAAAGCTCGAGTACCTTTTTTTCCAGAACCGTCGGGCAGTTTCCATCAGGTATGAATCAAAATTTTTCAAAGGGAAAAATTCTAAAAGAAATTCGATGGCTTGTTGAATGAACGACGGCTGAGCAGAAAGAGGAGATATATTAGTTTCATCTGTGCCCCAATTTGGCAGAAATTTTTTTATCCATGAATTTTCTGAGCGGTAGTGTTGAAAAATAGCTTCATTCCATAAGACGCGCGTTGTGGCGATCTCAATAGCATTGAAGATGTTTTGTTCGGAAAATCTCAATCCGTTTTCAGTGACAAAAAGATTGACGCAAAAATATTTGATTGAATTCAAGAGAAAAATGCGTCGGAAAGCAGTCATCAGCATTTTACAAATCCACAATCTGCCCGGCGCCGTCACGATCATGAAATCGACATCACTTGAGCGGCTGGCGACGTTTTTCGACAATGATCCGGTAAGGAATATTGCCCTGACAAAAGGGAAGCATTTTAAGAGTGCTGCCATTCGGCGGGCACGTTTCATCATAACAATGGCACGGCGCTCATTGTCTTTGCGTGATGTGACTAGTGACGGAGATCGATTCGGGAAAAAAAAGTATTCACAATGCTGGTGCAGCAAACCGCGGGCAGTTAACTCCTCGGCTGTTTCTTTTATATGAGATGGTGTAACGGAGTTGCGGGAAAGAAAATAGTACACCTGGTCCGTGGTCAGCGGGTAGGCAAAGACGTCAAAATAGGCAATGGTCCGTATAATCTCCTGTTCGAGATTTGTCAATGTTGTTTCGTGAACCGTCGTTTCGGTTTGCCTGGAAATCTGTTCGTTCATTTCCCCAATATCATTTAACTCTTGATGCATTTTTTAGAATTGCTACACTGTGGTATTGAAAAGTGAAAAGAAAGATTGTAGATTCTTTCACTTAATATAGAAAAACTATTTTCTCCAATTTACCTAAAGGAACATTCATGAGAAAGCTTTCGTTCCACTTTTTCATCGCAGTGATGATTTTGGTCACCATTTCCAACTATCTTCCCGCACAAAAAAAATCTAAAGAACCACAAAGCAAACTTCTTGAAACAGCATTCTTTAAAAATCTGAAGGCGAGAAGCATTGGTCCTGCAATGATGGGAGGAAGAGTGTCTGATATTGCTATGGATCCTAAAGACCAATTTACATTTTACGTTGGATTGGGTACCGGCGGCGTAATGAAGACATCCGATAACGGCAATTCTTTTTCTGGAATTTTTGAAAAAGAATCGGTTGCCGCCATTGGCGCTATTGCGGTTGCACCATCCAATGCAAAGTATGTGTGGGTGGGAACGGGTGAAGCGAACGACCGAAATAGCTCAAGCTGGGGAAACGGCGTCTATCTCTCCACCGATGCCGGCGATACTTGGAAAAATATCGGACTGAAAGAAAGCAAAACTATTTCACGCATCGTTGTTCATCCAACAGATTCATTGACGGCGTACGTTGCCGTGATGGGCGACCTTTGGACTTTTGGAGGGGATCGTGGATTATTCAAAACGACCGATGCCGGTAAAACGTGGAAGAATGTTCTTTCTGCACCGGTTCCGTACAATACAAAAGTCGGCTGCGGCGATGTTGTTCTGGATACGACAAACCCGAATATTATTTACGCGGCGTTGTACGGCCGGCAGCGAACTCCCTGGTCGTTTTCCTACGGCACCGCTGTGACCGATGGAAAAGATCTTGGTGGAATATTTAAATCGACCGATGCCGGCGCTACGTGGAAAAAATTGGAGGCGGGCCTTCCCAAATTAACCGGACGCATCGGGTTATCATTGTATCGAAAGAATCCAAAAATAGTGTATGCGGTTGTTCAAAGTGATGAAGGCGGAACATCGAATATTGATGATGTGAAAAGTAAATCCGGCGGAGTGTTCTTATCAACCGATGCAGGAGAAAATTGGGCACGCGTAAATCCGCTGAATCCTCGTCCATTTTATTTCAGTCAGATTCGTGTCGATCCCGCAGATTCATCTCGCGTGTACGTGCTTGGCTATCTGCTGCACGTGTCATTGGACGGCGGTAAAACATTTCGTGAAGAGTATTTTAAAAATATTCATTCCGATTGCCATGCATTGGCATTTGATCCAAAAAATTCAAAACACATTCTTCTCGGAACCGATGGTGGAGTATACATGAGTTATGCCGGCGGAAAAGGATGGGAATTTCTCAACCGCTTTGCCGGCGGAGAATTTTACCGCATTGCTGTGGATACAAGCACACCGTACCGCATAGCGGGCGGATTGCAAGATAATCTGAACTGGGTTGGTCCAAGTCAAACATATTCTAAAGAAGGAATTGTGAATTACGATTGGACAAATATTGAAGGAGGCGACGGATTCTACTGCGTCTTCGATTCCGAGGATAAAAATATTCTCTATGCAGAATCGCAGGAGGGATATGTTCATCGATTCAATCTTTCCAATAGAGAAGTGAAAGGATTACGTCCGCAGCCGACCGAAGGACAAACAGGATTTCGATTCCACTGGAACTCTCCGCTCATTCCCAGCACTCACACCAAAGGAATAATGTACCTTGGCGGCAATCGTGTATTTAAATTTTGGGATAAAGGAGAAAAGTGGAGCGCTATCAGTCCAGATCTTTCAACACAAGATTCCAAAAAGATTTTAACAACCGGCAGCGGTGCGGAAAATTTTGGTGTTGTCTATGCGCTCGCGGAATCTCCGATTAAAGCAGGGCTGCTGTGGGCAGGAACTGATGACGGAAAATTATGGATCACCGAAAATGAAGGTGGCATCTGGAATGATCTTACTGAAAATTTACCGAAGAGCATCAAAGGACAATGGATCAGCAGAATTGAGCCGTCACACTTCGATGCGAAGGTTGCCTACCTTGCCGTTGATGGACATCGTACAGGAAATTATTCTCCGCTTCTGCTTCGAACGTCAGACGGAGGAAAATCATGGACGAATATTTCTGGTAATCTTCCTGCCAATGGACCCGTGAAAGTTGTAAGAGAAGATCTTGTTAATCCCGAACTTTTATTTGTCGGGACCGAGTTTGGTCTTTTCACAAGTTTAGATAAGGGAGAGCATTGGATAAAAGTTGGAGAACTGCCAACCGTTGCTGTGGATGATATTGTGATCCATCCGCGCGAACGCGATTTAGTTATTGCCACACACGGGCGATCGCTCTTTATTCTTGATGACATTCGTCCGCTGGAAGAATTAGTGGACAGTGTGCAAACAAAAGATGTTCATCTCTTCACACCTCGCAATGCATTTGGCACAAATTTGTTTTCCGGTTGGATGGAAAGCAGCGGCACAACGATATTCCGTGGTGCAAATCCTCCGCAAGGTGCGCTGATCAATTATTATATTAAAGAGTTTACAGGAGAAGCGGTGACTATAGCAATTTCTAATTCTGCAGATCAGGTGGTTGCTAATCTAACAGGAACAAATACTCCCGGTGTGAACCGTGTTGTATGGGAGTTGAAAATGACGAAAGATCTTCTGACAGAATACGGAGGCGAAGGACAGTTCTTTGTTCGCCCAGGAGAATATACAATCACCTTGACCTATGGCAAGTTGACGCAGAAACAAAAAATTAAAGTGGATATTGCCGCAGGGCTGGAAACGAAATAGGGTTAATGAACTCAGTAGGGACGGTTGAAAAACCGTCCCCTTTTTTGTGTAGTCATAAGAATTTCCTCTTGACATGAATCCCAAAATAGTGTAAATTTATACAGTATTAATAATTACACTATATGAGGTGATCATGGCACTCCGTCAACTAACTGCAGCGCAGGAACGGGTTCTTCGTCTGGTAAAAGAGTATGTCAGCGAGAACCAGTTTCCGCCGACGCTTTCCGAACTTGCTGTTAAGCTCAATGTCAACATCAATGCCGTGCGTGCGCATTTGCTGGCATTGGACAGGAAGCAAGCGCTTCGCTACATTCCCAACATCTCCCGCGGCATAGAATTACCGCACAGCAAACCGAAAGGCATTCCTATTTACGGCACAGTTCCCGCCGGGCATCCATTCATGTCCCAGGAAAATATTGTAGACACCTTTGAAGTAAAGCGGTACTTCTCCGCTTCCGAAGATGTGTTTGGGTTGTATGTGCGCGGAGACAGCATGAAGGATGCGCAGATTGAAACCGGCGATCTGCTTTTTGTCGACCCGACGGTGGAAGCCCGTAGCGGAAGAATGGTTGTGGCATTGGTGGAAGGAGAACCGACCGTGAAATGGTTTGAGAAAGAGGGCGGCGCCATCCGTCTCATTCCCGCAAATAAAAAATACAAACCGATTGAAGTGAGCAAGCATGATGAGAATTTTAAATTGCTGGGAGTTGTCGTCGGTATGATTCGTGCGTTGGATAAAAAACGAATTGATGATGTCATGAAATATAAGAAGGCATCGTAGGAGGAAGCTATGGCAACGTCATTTTATACACCCGAACAGGAACGTCTGGTCAATAATTATCTGAAAAAGATTCTTGAGGTGCTGGAGTACAAAATTCCGGACGATCATTTCGGTTCGATCAATATTTCCGTACCGAAGCAGAACGGAAAAATTGCCGGAGAGATTGAAGTGAGCTTCAGATCCAAGATGAGAAGGATAAAAGCTGAAGCGGCGTAGGTGTCTCAACCTTCCGAAGGTTATACTCTATTTCTATGTAACCCTTCGGAAGGTTTTCTGATTTTTAAGATTTAACTACATAGCAATTGGGTCGTTGATTATTCAAGCCCGATTATGACAGTGATGAAGTTCATCACTCATAGTCGGGCTTCTGTATTTTATGGAGACATTACAGCATACATATCAGGTTGTTCAGCGCGGCATGGAGAACCCTCCGGCAAAAATAGGATTGTTGTACGGCGCTCATGGCGTTTATCAAACGGCGACACTATTGATGGCGGAAGTGGTTAAACGCAACGGCACCGTTGCCGTGGTGGATGGAGCGAATCGCATTGACCCGTACTATCTTCCCAAGATCGCTCAACTCCATGCGTTGAATGCGGAAGAATTTTTACAGCATGCCTACGTCAGCCGTGCGTTTACCTTTTATCAAATAGATGTATCGCTTACCGACGGACTTCTTGAATTCATGCAGTCGATCAATTCAAAAGTCTTGCTGGTGTACGGATTGCTCGATTTGATTGATGATGAACAGGTTGCCATTCCGGATATTCACGATATCCTTCAACGCATCACGGTAATGTTTGCTCAGTTGAAAGCAAAAGGCATTTCTATCCTGCTCGTATCAACACCGCTGCGATTTGAACTGTATGAACGGGAGAAATATTTTTCTGAACTGGAAAAAATGTCGGACATTGTGTACCGCCTCGATCACCATCATCAAAATTATTTTACGATTACCATTGAAGAAGGAGAGAACCATGGGACGCTCAACCCCCACAGCAACAATGATCATCGATCAGGAAAAAGCACGCTGGTCGAACTTCCGACGGGCGCTCAAAAAAGAGGAACAAGATACGCTCGATGAAGTATTTCGAAGCGCCAAGATGCATTTGCCGGCAATCTCCAATCAAACATCGCCGATACCGTTTGAAAAAATAATGATGGCTACCATTGTGACATTGTTTAAACAAGTGCAGGAACTAAAAGAGAGACTTCGCAACTACGGAGAACAAATATGAC
>JAQUOA010000022.1 GCA_028749215.1 Bacteroidota bacterium | reverse complement strand
AAAAACAAATGAAATATCCATTGCCAGAAGATGTTATAGCCGAAGGAAACATATGGTGTAAAAAAAAGAAAAGTGATTCAAAATTACTTCCGTGTTTGAACGGAGAAACGACATGCTGTTCTGTGGAGCGAATTATATCACCAAGATTTTCATTTGTCCACACTCATTGTTCAACGTACTGCGGATTTAGCATAGGTTTTGGTAATAAAAAATGCTGCGGCTGTCCTGTGCGTGTTGCACTGTGGGAGAAATATAACGTGTAGAGAAGCATAATGGATGAAGAACAAAAAATATTTACTATTCTTTTACGCAAGTAACAATAACTGCAACTAAATATTTCCTGTACCGCAGCACCAATCAACTATTCCATCCATAAATCGGGGAGAATCTATGAAACGATGGCTTTTACTTTTTCTTTGGTTTGCGCCGCGAGCACTGCTTGCACAAACCGATACCATGTTTGTTGAAATGGCCAATGGTTCAATGCATGTATATTCCGTTAGCGCCATCAACAAAATTACATTCAACCAAACGCCGACAAGCGTAAAAGAGGTAGAGCAGATGGAAAATATTGTGCGCTCATTTACACTGAAACAGAATTATCCCAATCCGTTTAATCCGACAACAACAATTGAATATGTTATTCCAAAAGTAGGAGAAGTGGAAGTAACGATTTATGATATTCAAGGAAGACAAGTTCGGGAATTGGAAAAATCAGTTCGTGGTGCCGGAAATTACCGTATTATTTGGGATTCGCGCGATAATGTCGGGCGGCAGGTTGCAAGCGGTGCCTATTTTTACCGTGTGCAATACAATGGATCACAGCTGGTGAATAAATTATTATTGTTGAAATAAATAATGCAGGAACGTTTCAAAAAACATCCCCACCTCAAAACAAATGTAAGAACGGTGATGACACCGTTCTGCAAGAGCACGGACATGAGTCCGTGCCTACAAAAAAAGGAGAAAATTATGAAATCGTTTTTTGTGTGTTTAATGGTCTTTGCGTTTATCCTAACTAACGCTCAAACAAAAATGTACATCAATAAAACAACAGGCGGAACAGATTCGATTGCATTGAGCGAGATTAAGGGAATTTCGTTTAAAACTCATTATGTTCTCATACCTACAGAAGGGCTTTTAGCTTGGTATCCATTTAATGGAAACGCCAATGATTCAAGTGGCAATATGAAAAATGGAGTCTTAAATAATGTGATTTTGGCTTTAGACAGGTTTAATCACCCAAATAATTCCTATTCATTTGACGGGAGTTCATCATTTATAGATTGCGGGCAACTTCATCCCGCTGGCACTACGACGTATTCAATAAGCTTCTGGTTGAAAGTTGGAAGATTTAAGTCAATCGGTGGATTTGGTGGAAACAACGGTATTCTCACGGATGCCGGGGGGAATGTTGGGACATGGTTTTATCAAAATGACTCGTTAATATATTTCCAACAACAAGGAAATGGAGCAGCTACAACAAAATTTTCTTTATCACGAGTTGACACTTTGCAATGGATTCATTTAGTGGGAGTTTATAAACAAGGGAGTATGAGTTTCTATAAGAATTCAAATCTCGTAGACAGTCTAACTCAAGTAATATCCACACCATCTACAGGTTATAAAAATTTTCAATTTGGTCGGGATGTGAATTTATCTACAGGATATTGGAAAGGTTTAATTGATGACATTAGAATCTATAATAAAGAACTCACTTTAGACGAAATTAACGCTCTTTACCATGAAGGCGGTTGGTAGGAAATTTCTTGGTTCAAACCTATTTTAAAAACCTTGCAAAGGAAATATACACTTTACAAGGTTTTTTAGTTTTTTTGTAATAAACTCCACGTTTGATTCACTTTTACAATTTTTTTACTCCACTTCTCTCCATCCCAGTAATCAACACCGTTTCTTAAATCTTCTAAATATTGTTTATCAAAAGCACTGTGAATTTTCCCTTCTTCTTTTAATTTTTTATGAGTCAATTCGGTAGGCGAGTTAAATTTTACTTCAGTTACTTTCATATTATCAAATGAAAATATATATTCAAAACGTATTGGAGAAGGATTATAACTATAAATGTTGTCAGCAATTTGCACATACAAATTTGACTCGCTCATATTTTCTCTTAAATATGCCCCAGTTCTAACTTTTAATGTTCGTTCAATATCCGTTCTTGGAAAACGTATGTAATATACTTCTGATTGAGAAGTGTTTAACCCAAATCCTTTTGTTGCAGATGATTCATTATTATCAACAATTTTTTCTGGATCGAGTACAATCAAGATAGAAAATTCGTTAAAATTCATATCGTCTACATCGTTAATGCCAGTTAAAATAAGATTATGGTGCCCTGTTTGTTTATTGTTCGCTAAAGTAATTCCTTCAATATTACCGAAGTGCCAATACTTTCCCAATATATTAAGGTTGCTATCCAATAGAGCTATGAAATTTGGTGAACGGCCATTACCTGCAATTACAGCAAGATTAAATTCGTTTAGTGAAGATCGAAACGTAATAAATCCATTAATGCCAAATGTATGATTGTAATTTAAATTTTGGAAATGAATTTGTTGATCAGAAAATGAAAATTGTTTAATCATTTTCCCCAAATGATTATACACTTTAAGATTTCCATAAGTATTTTCATTCCCTAACGCGAGCGAAGAAATAACCTCGTTAACGCCATCTCCATTTATATCAACAATCTGAGTATAGAAAATCTTTTGAAGATTCTCACTTTCTTTTGCACCTTCCAAACCTAATCCTCCCGGTAAAGCCCATAACATTTTATTTTCTTTGTTATATACCTCCAATTTGTTATCAGGGCTGTATCTATAATAGCTTGGATTATCATCAATCTCCTCCGTTGCTATAAATACTTGCAATCCTAACAACGTAAAAAACCCCAGCACAAACAAAGATATGGTTGAGCTTACAATTGGATGACGTTTTGCGAATAAAACAGCTCTCTGTATCGGCGCTCGTTCAATTTCGTAATTAGCACGAATTTCTTGCAATGGCGAAGGAGAAAGAATTGTAAGAGATTTTTTAGCCCTTAATGGTAGCGCAGGACTTTGTTGCTGTTCATTTTTCATCGTATCAAAAAAGCCTGCATATACGTCTTGCATACGAGCGTACAATTCCCGGCATCCGGCACACTCGGCAAGGTGGTGTTCAATCATTTCTCGCTGACCTAAAACAGTCTCGTCTTTCAGCACATACAGTTCTAATATTTTTTGATCAATATGATTCATCTACAGTATATTTAGGTGCAGATACGGTGATTTACAGAATTTTTCTTTCCAATAGTTCCGAAGCAATTGCTTCACGGCAAAGTTTATAATAGTACTCCAATTTTGTTCTGTGGCATTTTCTGTAATCGCAAACATCCAGATGTACAAAATGTTGTTTTAGCCCTTCATACAATGAATCTGCTGAACCATTTGTTTCGTTCATCTTCGCCAACAGGACATTATAAATTGTCGTAAAATATATTTCCACTGTATCGGATTTGATTTTTTGTGCACCGTTAGTATGCAATAGAACAGCTGCTTTAATTTGATTGATACTATTCTGCATAATTTCCAACGTTTCAAAATTGCTCACTGCGGAATTATCCGATGAAGGTTGATGGTCCTGTTTTGCAACAAATAGTGCCCGGAATGTCAATGCGATTGTTATCAAAGGAATTATTCTCCTGTATTCGTTTTGTGAACGAATGACACGAGAATACACAGAGAGTATTTCCGGCACAAACTCCCGGCCGCGAATATGCGATGATAGCATCTCAAATACCACCGATTGATCCAAAGCCGGCAAATGTTCTTGAAGATCGCAATGAATTGGTGCAATGCAGGGCTCATCAAAACGGTCAATCTCAATAAATGTTTTGTGTGCCGTGATCGCTAATTTTATGTTGCGAATGATTTTCCCCAGGCTCGGATCAAAATCACGGTACACTTGCATAAGATTTTGATTGACTGCCGATGAAATCAATCTGCGGAAATGAAGGAGAATTTCTTGATGAGAAAGAGCATGGAATTCGAAATTAGAAAAATATGTTTTGAAATGGATGAGCTGTCCCTTCCCATCTCTTTCAAATAATTCAGCAATGCAATCATATCCCAAATCTCGTTCGTTCAGTCTGAGATGACGTTTAACGTTTGGAGTGCGATAGAATTTAGACCGCAGAAGATTTTCGGCGAGGGCGAGGGCTGTTGTCAACAAAAAGTTTTCTTGAACAGGGGTAAAAGAATCGCTCAAGATTGAGTGGATACAATCTTTTAATCTGACAAAATACTCTGCCGAAATATGTTTGTTATTTTCCAAAGGTGTAGCAAAATATACATCCTTTCCTTTAAAATAAAATTAGAATTTAATAAGACAAGAGACAAAAATGAAAGATGGCCAATAAAGCCATCTTGGAATGATCTAAAACAGCATTAAATATGGTCGGTTTAACTTACAAATCACTTCATCCATTTCAATCAAGCTTCCCACCGTTTGGTCTTCATTAGAACTTCGCTGTAACTCCTACAATCGGTGTCACGCCAAAATCGTACCGCGGGTTGAGAATAATTGTACCTGCCGCATCGGCTTTGAATGAGTACGAGATAATGTTTTCCCGATTGTACACGTTCCACAAATCAAGATACGCCGTGAGTGACCAATCGCCGATGAGAAATTGTTTATCAACGCGAATATCCAATTTATGATAGTCGGGATATCGTGCGGAATTAATCGGACCATCGACGAGATAATATGTGCCGTTTTTGCTGACTGCTGATGCGGCCGGGGTATAAGGATTTCCTGATGCAAATTGAAATTTTGCGCCGACCTGCCAGCCGTTGCCAATCTCCAATCCCGAAATAAGGTTGATGATATGAGGACGGTCGTATTCAAAATCATACAGCGATTGAAGCGCATTATCCTTTCGTTTTGAGACGGAGTATGAATACGATGCGCTCCCGACAAATCCGGAGGTGAATTTTTTCTGGTATGAAAACTCAATACCCTCTGAATATCCGCTTCCGGTGTTGAGCAAAAGATTCGTGCTGTCGGGATCGACAATAACTGTTAAAAGATCTTTATGATAAATTTCAATTGTTGCTTTTGAATCATCGCTCACTCGTTGTTCAATCCCCACAATGTAGTGGAGAGCGCTGCTGCTCTTCAAAGAAAGATTTCGCGGATCGGGTGAGATTTGATAACTTGCGGGCGATTGAACAAATTTTCCGTAGGCTGCATTCAGCGTCGTGTTTTCTAACACTTGATATGAAACGGCCAATCGCGGGCTCAAATTCATCTCGTTCGTTAATTTAAATCTCTCTAATCGAAACCCGGCAGAAATAGTCAGCGGAAGAAAAAGGTGATAATTTGCTTGAACAAACAATGCTGATTTTGATGTTGTCTTCGGTGTAAATGAAATTGTTGTCGCCGGGATAATCGTTCCCGTGCGTGTTGTATCTTCAGGAAGCCATGATTCATTTTTTGAATCAATAAATTTTTGCTGTCCTCCTATTTTAAGATCGAGCAACGGGTGAACTTGATACGTAATTTCGGATTTGATCATGTATTCGTTTTCCAAAATATCTTCACCGCGAAGAGAGCGATTTGTTAATGTCCCCTGCCGTGTTGTCCAGCCGTTTCCGGTGAACGAAACCGTTGTTAATGCGTACGCGTTGTGCGCAAAGAGTGAACGCCAATTTAATCCGAACGCCGAACCGTAATCATCTCGTGCCAAGTAGTCGTACTTACTCATTGCCGATGATTCTTTCGTTGTTCCCTCACGATCAATTTGATCTATGTAATAGAACCCGACAAGGCTCACTCTGTTTTGCGGATTGAGATCGTATGTAATTTTTCCGACGGCATCGTAGTATCGCGGAGCGGCAGGTTTATTCATGATCGATGTGAGCATATCAAAGAATCCTCGGCGGAGAGAAAAAATCATTGAGCCATTTTCCGCAATCGGACCGTCAACCATCAAGCCAAACCCGGCAATGTTCGCATTGATATCGGAGTTGTATAATTCTTTGTTTCCATCCTGAAGCGTCATGTCGAATACTGATGACATTTTATCGCCGTACTTTGCGGGGAATCCCCCGGTAAGAAAATCTACTTTTTCCAGAAGCGCAGGATTGACGATGCTGATGATTCCCATGGATTCGCCGGTCCGCGCAAAGTGAATTGGATTATAAATTTCAATATTGTCGAGCAGTGTCAAGTTTTCATCTGGACTTCCGCCGCGGACAATCAACTGCGCACTTTTTCCTCCTGCCGTTGCAACGCCGGGCATGGACTGCATGACACGGAAAATATCTTCCGCAGATCCGGGTGAGCGGCGAATTTCTTCCGGTGAAAGTGTGCGCATGCTGACAATATTTTCTGCAGGTTTCGAAAAATAATCGGATTGAATTTCAACCGTTTCCATTTCAACAGAGGAAGAGTTTAAATTGAACTGAATTGATTTATTCCGGAGAGGATTCACGGTAACGTCTGCATTGGTTGAACTCTCGTATCCGATCATGGACGCCCGCAGGACGTATTTCCCGGGGTCAATATTTTTAATGACGTAGTACCCGTTCTCATTTGCGACGATACCGAGTCTTGTTCCGACAATCAACACCGTTGCACCTGGAAGGGGCTGTTTGGTTACCGCGTCGCGAATCTCGCCCGAAATTGATCCAGCATTGTTTTGCGAAAATCCGAATTGGACCGTAAAAAGTATGATGGTAAATTGATGGAGTAATTTCATATGAGGTATTTCCAATCTAAACTGTTCAAGGGAAGGTCTTTATGTTGATGTGATGCCGCAGGAAGCGGAAAGATTCAACAATGACCATGTTGTTGCAGTAGAAAATGTTACAAAATTTGAGCGCTCATTTATAAAATTCTGTATATTCAAACACTCAACATTTACGAATTGAATTTTTAAATTGTGAAAACCAAACTAACCATATCCCCTGCAGTCGCAGCAGAATTTATTCTTCAAGAGAGCGTTGTTGCATTTCCCACAGAAACAGTTTATGGACTTGGTGCAAATGCATTTAGCGGGAATGCCGTAAAAAAAATTTTTGAAGCGAAGGGGAGGCCATCCGATAATCCCTTGATTGTTCATATTGCCGAGATGGGACAACTTCCATCGGTTGTGGCAACAATTCCTTCGTATGCTGAAAAATTGATGGAAGAGTTTTTCCCCGGGCCATTGACGCTGGTACTTCCGAAGAATAAAAAAATTTCGAATGCCGCCACGGCAGGATTACGGACAGTGGGTGTAAGAATTCCTAATCATCCTGTTGCAAAAAAATTTTTGGCGGAATGCGGAGTTCCGATTGCAGCACCATCGGCAAATATTTCCGGCAAACCAAGCCCGACAACGTGGCAAGCAGTCAAGTTTGATATGAACGGAAAAATTTCCTGTATCCTGAAAGGAAACCCGTCGCGGGTTGGCGTCGAATCCACCGTGGTTGACTGTACAGGAAATTTACCTGTTATTCTTCGTGCCGGCGGTGTGACGTTGGAGCAATTACGTTCAATAATCCCTTCGACACGAATTGGAAAACATCACATCGATGGTAAAGCAAAAAGTCCTGGTGTAAAATATCGGCACTATTCTCCCATGGCCTACGTCTTTATTGTGAGTGGGATTGAGGAAACGGTACCCATGAAAAGTTCTGCGTATATCGGCTTGGGTTCATCCGATAAAAAAAAATTTGGATTGAAGAAAATCTGCAGAGATGAACATGAGTATGCGCGCTCTTTATTTCATTTCTTCCGCGAATGCGACACAAAAAAAATTGAAACAATCTATTGTGAAAGTGTCAGTGAAGGCGGTATTGGATTGGCGTTGATGGATAGAATTCGCAAAGCCGCAATACAATGAACGGTTAGCAATGATCAGTAATCAATTGAAAATTCTTGAAAATATAATCTTAGCGCGATACACAACACTGAATCTTGGCGGAGCGGCAAAATATTTTTGCACCTGCTCTACGGTTGATGAATTGAAAGAAGCACTGCAATTTGCCCGCTCAAAAAAAATTCGCAGTCATATTCTCGGCGGCGGCAGTAATACCATCTTTGCCGATGATGGATTTAACGGGCTGATCATTAAAATCGATCTTAAAGGAGTTTCGTTTGTTGAAGATGGCAACGATATTCATGTTACGGCTAAAGCAGGTGAAGAATGGGATCACTTTGTGAAGCAGAATGTTGAGCAGGGGTTTGCCGGTGTAGAATGTCTTTCAGGAATTCCGGGAAGCGTGGGGGCATCGCCGATTCAGAATGTCGGCGCTTACGGACAGGAAGTGAAGGAGACGATTGAACAAGTAAAAGTTCTCGATCGAACGACGCTTCAGGAAAAAGTGTTGCAGAATGGAGACTGCGGATTTTCGTACCGGCAGAGCATTTTCAAGACAGACGATGCAAATAAATTTATCATTGTCGAAGCAATATTCCGCTTGAAGAAAAATGGACGACCAACAATTCATTATCCAGAAGTCAAAAAAAATATTGAAGCTTCGATACCGCTTTCAACGCTTGGCGATGGGAGAGAATCGCTTGAGGCTGTGAGAAATATTGTCCTAGGACTGCGAAAGAAAAAGTCGATGGCCATTGACCCATCGGATGTAAACACGCGTTCGGCAGGCTCATTTTTTTTAAATCCCATCGTGGATGAAAAACAATTGGCGAAAATTATTCACCAATGGGAAGCAAACGGCGACGGCACACCGATACCCACGTTTGCATCGGAATCAAAAATAAAAATACCGGCGGCGTGGTTGATTGAGAAGTCGGGATTCAAAAAGGGGTATTCAAAAAATGGGGTCGGTATTTCCGAAAATCATACGCTTGCACTTGTCAATCGAAGCGGAACGACGAAAGCACTTTTAGCGTTAGCAAAAGACATTCAAGACGGTGTGGGGAAACAATTCGGCATCCGATTGGCTATGGAACCGGTTATCGTATCATAATTTTTTTTTCAACAAATTAACGAGGAGTTGATATGAAAAAAGGAATTCTTTTGCTGTTCGTGTTGGCGGTTATCTCCGGTGCAGTAAGTAAAGAGAAACGTTCATGCTGCGGGCAAACCGCGACGGCAGATTTTGCAGCTTTTGGAACAAACGCAATGTTTGCAGCAGCTCATGAGGCACCGGCACCGTTTACGTATAAAATCGGGGGTGGGGTGATGAAAGAAATCCCTTCGTCAGATAAAAAGAATGCAAATATTTTTGAAGTAAAGGCCGATTCTGCATCCAACAAGTATATCTTTATTATTCACGAGTATTGGGGATTGAACGATTACATTAAACAAGAAGCTGAGAAACTTCAGCGAGAATTGGGGAACGTAAATGTGATTGCGATTGACCTGTACGACGGTAAAGTTGCAACGGATCCAAAGGTGGCCGGACAATACATGGGCGAGGTGAAGGAGGAGCGTGCGCAAGCCATTATAAAGGCAGTTATCAATTATGTTGGAAAAGACGCTCGGGTCGCGACGATCGGTTGGTGTTTTGGAGGGGGTTGGTCGTTGCAATCTGCCCTTCTTTTGAATAAACAAGCCGCAGGGTGCGTTATGTACTATGGCATGCCGGAAAAAAATGTAAAGAGATTACAAAGCTTGAACTGTGATGTTCTTGGAATTTTTGGAACTCAAGATCAGTGGATAACAGGAAAAGTAGTTGAAGAATTTCAAAAGAATATGAAAAAGGCGAAAAAGAATCTTGAAGTTCACAACTATGATGCAGTTCATGCATTTGCCAATCCAAGCAATCCGCATTACGATAAAGAAAAATCGGCAGATGCGCATGCAATAGCGGTAAAATTTTTGAAAACAAAATTTGGTCTTTGATATTTATTCCTACTGGGTTTAATACCCAGATGCTTGCATCGTCATTCCGGCGAAAGTCGACGAAGTGATGCCTTTGGCACCGGAATCCACGAAATGGGAGCCAGCGTACACTGGCATGACAATATTTCCGCTGCTTGCTGCGGAGATATTTATTGTTACGGAGATTCATGAAAATTATTTCTCTGACTTTTCTTATTTCATCGTTTCTTTTCTGTCAAGTTCCATACGATTCGCTCTATTTGAAAAATCCGCTATATAAAAATCTCACGGCACAGTTTGCACTTTCAAAATTGGCGTCGGCAGATGTGGTCATGTTTGGTAATTCTATTACTGCCGGCGGTTTGTGGAATGAACTGCTGGGACGTGAACGCGTCGTCAACCGGGGCATAGGAAGCGACAATACCGTGGGAATGTTGCACCGCATGCAGTATGTGTATAATTTGAAACCGAAGCTCTGCTTTATCATGGCGGGCATTAATGACATCTACGCCGATGAACCGATAGAAAAAATTTTCTCAAATTATATTCAAATCATTGATACATTACAGGCACATAAAATTATTCCTGTCATTCAATCAACCTTGCATGTAAATCCGAAATGGAAGCGGGCCGAACAAAAGAATCCGGAAATTACGCAATTAAATTTTTTGCTGGCAGACTATGCCCGCACCCATTCAGTTGAATTTCTTGATCTTAATGTACTTCTTTCTTCCAATGGCATTCTTCGTGATGAATACACCACTGACGGCGTTCACCTCACCGCTTCTGCCTACGCACAATGGCGCGATATTCTTGAACCTGTTCTAAAGAAACACGGCCTGTAAATTTTTTGAAAATATCCTTCAATTTTACTGTTCACTTTTTGTATATTGGAGGCGCAAAATATCTTTCCTTTATTTTATAAACTCGGAGATGTGTATGAAAAAGATGGTGATGATGGTGGTGTTGGTATTTGGTATTCTGTCTGTAGGAACAGCCCAGAAAGCGAAAAAGTCGGCAAGCACAAAAAAAACTACCGCAACGAATCTCAACACACAGAAGGACAAAATCAGTTATACTGTTGGATATGATCTTGGCACAAAGATTCTTTCCGACATGAAAAAACAAACAATTGACTTAAAGAATGACCCTTTTATTCAAGGATTCAGTGATGCTTTTGCAGGTGCTCAGCCGGCATTGCCCGATACGGAATTGCAAAGTGCCATGATGGAATTTCAACGGATGATGATGACGAAGCAAAATGAGAATGCTCAAAAAATGAAAGATCTTGCAGAAAAAACAAAAAAAGAAGGAGAAGATTTTCTTTCGGTAAATGCAAAAAAGGACAGTGTGAAAACAACCAAGAGCGGGTTGCAGTATAAAATTCTTCGTGAAGGAACAGGAAAATCTCCCGTCGATACAAACACTGTGACCGTGCATTATCGCGGAAGGCTTCTTAATGGAACAGTTTTTGATGAATCCTATGGACGAGGCGAGCCGACTTCATTCAAGTTAAATCAAGTGATAAAAGGATGGACGGAAGGGCTTCAATTAATGAAAGTCGGTGCAAAGTTTGAATTTTATATCCCGAACGAACTTGCATACGGTGAACGATCCGTAGGGCAAATGATTCCGCCCGGCGCTTCACTTATTTTTGAAGTAGAATTATTAGATGTGAAATAACATCTTCGGAACCAAAAAGAAAATTTGATGGTTATAAGGCGGACAAGGGTTCCGCCTTTTTTATTTCAATTGGTTTCACCTACTTGGTAAAAAAAGTAAATTCTTCGGGCAATTATCGGACAAAAGAATCCGATTATCCTGAAATTACGTATAGTCTATAGAATTCCAGATACCATCTATTCATTAATAAAACAGGAGGTACGATGAAGCACTTTTTACGTTTCGTATTGTTGGTCTTGGCCTTTACCGTTGCTGCATTTTCTCAGGAAGTATTTTTCCGTATTAAGCTTGACAGTACGAGCACAGGCACAACATCTACGGGGAAAGGATCAGGATATGCCATTCTCAGCAGCGATCGGAAAAGTTTGCAGTACGATGTTACCGTCAACAAATTAGCAGGAACTATTTCTGCGGCACACTTTCATTACCTGCCGACCAGCGGAGTAATCCATGGTGTGACGTTTACCGGAAATACAACATCAGGTACATGGACAAATATTCCGGATACGATTGCTGTAGCATTACTCAGCGGCAATATTTATCTCAATGTCCATTCTTCAACAGCACCGGGCGGAGAAATTCGTGGAATAGTTGACGTAGAGCAGTTTGGTTTTCCATTGAAGCTTGATGGACCGACAGCAGGAACAACGTCAGCAGGCAGAGGAAGCGGCTATGTAGTGTTCAATAAAAATTCCGATACCGGCAGCGTTTCAACAATATCGTACCGCGCAACCTACGCCGGTTTGCAAGGGACGATAACTGGTGCACATTTTCATGCTCTTCCTTCAGGCAATGTCGTTCACCCGGTAGCATTTGTGGACAGCACGTTGGATGAAACATGGACAAATCCTGCGGACAGTATCTTGACACTTTTTCTCCATCAGAAAATGTATCTGAATATTCATTCATCAGTTTCACCCGGTGGCGAAATTCGGGCAACAGGCAATCTTGTGGGAGAAATTCCATTTGCCGGAATTCTCGATGGCACGCAGGCAGGAACAGCGTCAACCGGTAAGGGAACCGCATGGGCAATTTTACGTCCCGATCTTTCAGTGAAGTATAATGCAACGTACGCTAAACTCCTAGGAACATTCAGCGGCGCACATTTCCATACAGCCGATGGCGGCGGAGTTATAAAACCCGTTACCTTCAGCAGTAATAATACTTTCGGTGATTGGACAGGACTCAGTGATAAAAATCTTCAAGACCTGTTAAGGGGAAGAGTTTACTTAAATGTTCACAGCTCAGTAAACCCCGGCGGTGAAATTAGAGCGAACATGACATTGCAAAACGGATTATTTGAAGCAGTCTTAGATGGGACACAAGCAGGAACAACGTCGAAAGGGAAAGGCACTGCGTGGGTGTATTTTACTATGGACAGTGTTCGATATCATGCCACCATCGCCGGCCTAGAAGGAACATTCAGCGGATCACATTTTCATACTGCCAACGGCGGCGGAATTGTGAAACCTGTTACCTTTATCGACAGTACAACTACAGGGTACTGGAATCTTGGAAGCAGTCACAATGATTTACTGAGTGGAAAAATTTATCTGAACATCCATAGTTCGATAAATCCGGGAGGAGAAATTCGAGGCAATTTCACACTCGGCACTGGAACTGTTACATCTGTCATTCAACAAATCTCTACTGCTGCTCCAAATCATTTTGCACTTGATCAAAATTATCCTAATCCATTCAATCCAAGCACAACTATTAATTATCGTTTGACTGCATCGTCAAATGTGACATTAAAAGTGTACGATTTACTTGGGAAAGAAATAGCAACGTTGGTGAATCAGGAACAAACGGCGGGTGGGTATTCCGTCAAGTTCGATGCGCCAAAATTTGCCAGCGGAATATATTTTTATCAATTGCGTGCGGGAAATTTTGTACAAATGAAGAAAATGATGTTGGTGAAATAAAAGCCAAGGTGTCTTAAAGAATGGGGGAAGCCGTCTTGAATAAGGGCGGCTTTTTTATTTTGTAGACGCCGTAGCTTTTTGTAGATTACAGAAAATGAACTATATCATCAGAAATAGCATCCTATGGTTGACCATTACCATTTCATCTGCCGCACAGCAATTTGATTTTTTACGGTACACCGTCAAGGATGGGCTTTCTTCCGACTATATTCACTCCATCATTCAAGATTCCCAACGGCGATTATGGATTGCTACCGGAGATGGGATCACAATCTATGACGGCGAGAAGTTCTCAACTCTCCGAAGCAATAGCGGATTGATTAATGATTACGTGAACTGTTTTTTGGAAGATACTGCCACTTGCGGAGGAATGTGGATTGGAACTAACGGTGGTGTAGATCTGTATCGCGGCGGATTATTTCGGCATTTCATATTCTCAAAATTCGATTGGAGCAATAGAGTCAATGTATTATTTCGTCGGTCTTCGGGTGAAATATGGTGTGGTACGGAAGAGGGTATTTTTGTTATCGACAACCACCACTCGGTACAACGAGTCGATACAAATACCGTTTTGCATAATGTCTCGTCGATTCTTGAAAGTGATTCTTCACTGTATTGCTGTTCTGCAAACGGAGTTTTTGTGCGCAAGAAGAACACTTCAGAATTCGTTCTGCTTATTTCAAAAAAACACAACATTGTTGATCTTGTGAAGGGTACCAATGGTTCAATTTGGGGATATGCTTCGAATGGGTTGGTGATTCAAATTAAAAATTTTTTAATCACTGCACGTCGCAAATTACCATGTTCAGACATTGTGAAACTTGAAAGTAAAGACTCATCACATTTTGTTGTCACAACAAACAACGAATTGATAGAATTCCATTCATTGCAATCCCCCTATGGATTTTTGCGGAAACTCGTGTCAAAAAAATTCTTACAGTCATATTCTGTGACGGCCTCATGCATCGGTGCCGAGGGGGAACTGTGGATTGGGACATTTCAGCACGGTGTCGTCAAAATTTCTGAACTCCACCGTCAATTTTTTGCTTCCAAGTATTTCGCGGCAGAATGTAACAATTCAAATATTATCTGTAATCAGAACGGAGAATGTTACATCACAACAATAAAGAATACCGTAGTGATCAAAAATAAGTCTTCCACCGGTTTTACCGCCGCCGTGCTTCCGATGAAGGCCAAATTTTTTTTTAAAAATTCAAACGGTGACATTTGGCTGTTGAAATGGAATGGCTCGATAGCAAGTTTCGAGCAAGGGATTTCCAAACGATATTTTTCTCTAACGTCATTATTAAATATTTCACTTGACAAGATTTTATGTCTTGCAATCGATAAAAAACAACGACTGTGGGTTAGCCTTGAGACCCAAGGAGTGGTTGCTCTTGATATTCACTCCCAAAAAGAAATAAAAAGATTTACCATGCAAACCAGGCTGCCGGACAATTCTATTCGCTCTCTGTACGTCGATAGCTTTGGCAACGTATGGTGTGGGGGATATACAAATGGAATCTCTCGAATCACCGAAGTAAAAAAAGATTCTTTTGTTTTGAAACACTTCGATGTCAACGAAGGAATTCCCGAAGGTGGGGTTCGTGCATCGCTTGAGGTTTTTCCCGGACACCTTTTTATCGGAACACGATATCATGGAATTGTTGAAATTCACGGTGACACGGTTACTCCATCGCCGATTAACTCAAGACTTGAAAGCAGCGGTATTTGGTCTTTATGCACGAGTAGCCACGGTACAGTGTTAATTGGTACTCAATCCGGTATACAAGAATATGATCCCTCCACATCACGAATGAAAACATTGATTCGTACAATGCCGGTGTATTCATGCTGTGTGAACGAAGATGATGTAATGTTTGCTTACTCCACTCTTGGTGTAACAATCATCGATCATGTGAGTGAACGAAAGTCTCTCATCCCTCCGAATATTATTGTGTCATCAATTCTTGTCGAAGGTCGGCCGACGCAAATTCCACTTTCAAAGCCGTTTAGGTATGACCAAAACACTTTCACATTTTCATTTCACAGCTTTACCATGCGTGATAATAATGAGTTGACGTATCACTATCAGTTGGAGGGAATCGAAACAACATGGCATGAACAAACCAGGGCCATTCCAATAACATATGCACAATTAGATCCGGGTCAGTATGTTTTTCATGTGTATGCAGAAAATTCGGATGGTATACGGAGTGAAAACATTGCTTCGGTTCCGTTTGTTATTGTTCCGCCGTTTTGGAAGGAATGGTGGTTCATGAGCTTTGTTGTCATCGCGGTTGTTTCATTGGTTGCTTCATTGATTGCCTTCAGGGTTCACCATCTCTTAGAGATTGAGCGCGTCCGTTCGCGTATTGCCGTTGATCTCCATGACGATATCGGATCAGGCTTGACACAAATTGCATTACTCACCGATATTGCCAGAAAAAAATTAAAGCAGAAAGGAAAGCGCAGCAATGCTGAATTTTCTTTTGATCTTGTATTGAATGAGGCAGGAAAAACTTCTCGTGAGCTTGTTGATTCCATGAGTGATGTTGTCTGGTCAATCGATCCTAAAGAAAAAACAATTCAAGATGTTACTTCGCGGCTTCGCTCATTTGCATTGGAATTATGTGAATCGAAACACATTACTTTTACTATTTCAATTGCGGATGAACTGAGAAAAATTGCGTTATCGCCAACATTGCTGCGAACAATACTGATGATTTGTAAAGAAGCGTTACATAATGCGATCAAATATTCTGAATGTTCATTACTTACAGTATCAATCCTCCCAAAGGAGAAACGGATTTGCATTGACGTTATCGACAACGGGGCCGGATTTATAGTTGCTCAATCTAAAGATGGAAATGGCTTAAAAAATATGAAACTGAGAGCCGAAAAAATTGGCGGCTCTTTTTCTATTGTGTCATCACCTCAAGGGACAGCCATTTCCGTAAAAGTTCCGTTGAGCGTGTAACTACCGATGTATGTAGTTGCTTTATGTTCTACTATCTAATATCATACACGTTATGAATGCTGCTGCACAAACAATTGCCGTCTCTATTATTGACGATGATTCATCGTTCCGTAATAAACTAGAATGGGTATTGAATAACTCCGATGGATATCAGTGTGTAGGTTCCTATAGCGGTTGTTCAGACGCTTTAAAGAAGATTGAGGAATATCCTCCTGATGTTATGTTGATGGATATTGGAATGCCCGACGTTTCTGGAATTGAATGTGTCGAAAAATTAACGTATCACTTTCCCAACATCCGCGTATTAATGTTAACGGTGTACAGTGATGATGAAAAAATATTTCAGTCACTTCAAGCCGGTGCGGTGGGATATCTTCTTAAGAAAACGCCACCGGAAAAATTGCTTGAATACGTTCACGACGCCTATGCCGGAGGCGTACCAATGTCGGGCGAAGTTGCCCGGAAGGTGCTTGGATATTTTCGACAACCCAAACTGGAACAGCGATCGGCAGAACTTTCGGATCGTGAAGTAGAGGTTCTTGAGGCGCTCGTGGAAGGATACACGTACAAGGCCATTGCTGAAAGACTTTTTATCAGTGTTAACACGGTAGGATTTCATCTGCGAAATATTTACGCAAAGCTCCATGTCAAATCCCGCTCTGAAGCAATAGCCTTTGCTCTGAAGCACAAACTCCTTTAAACTACATACTTCTGTAGTTGTTGTACTGTGTCTGCATTCTTATTATTCCCACACATTTCTCACACAATACCATTAACATTTAAAGGAGATTTATTTATGGGGAGAATTCGGATACAGACGTATTTTCTTTTGTTGTTTTCGGCAACAGTGGTTGCTCAATGGTCAAATAATTCTTCAGTGAATACGCTCATTTGTTCAGGAAATCTTGACCGATTCAATAAACAAATTATAAACGATGGCAGTGATGGATTGTTTATTGTATGGTATGAAAACGGTACAAGTTCAACAAATTTCATCTATGCACAGCATGTAAACAATGCCGGCGTCGCTCAATGGACTGCAGGAGGAGTGAAAGTATATTCCGGCGCAAATTCGGTTTCTGCTCCGCAATGTGTTCTCGACGGAAGTGGCGGCTTAATTGTTGCATGGAAAAACGGCGACTCGTCAAATATTTATGCTCAACGACTCAATAGCTCTGGTCTATTGCAATGGACAACATTGGGCACGAATATAAGTCAAGATGTGATGGGAATTGCATTATACGAACCGCAGCTTATGAGTGACAATGCCGGTGGAGCGTTTATATTGTGGGATGGCCCGTTTGGCGTAGTGTTGTCGCGGTTTAATTCCGGCGGCACCGTGCTTTGGAAAAAATCGATTACAACAAATCATGGCGGAGTTGATACACGAATGACAAGTGATGGTGCAGGCGGTGTGATATTAGTGTGGACTGATAATATTAATATTCCAAACGGTGATTTTGGAGATCTCTTTGCTCAACGCGTTAATGCAAGCGGTCAATCGCAATGGACTTCCGAAGGAGTTGTAGTCTGCAATACGACAAATCTTCAAAACTATCCTCATATTGTTAGCGATGGAAACGGCGGTGCCATTATTGCATGGGAAGATTTTCGCAGTGGCAGTCACTATAAAGTGTATGCTCAAAAAATAAATTCAACTGGCGGACGAGTGTGGGTCAACGGTTCAGATTCGAATGGAGTCGCAATATGCACCGCCGCAGGTTCACAAGATGAAGCGTATGTCGTTTCAGATGGAGCGGGTGGTGGAATTTTTTCGTGGGACGACAGTCGGACGAGCAGCGATGACATCTATGCTCAAAGAATCAATTCAATCGGACTAGCCCAATGGACTGCAACAGGTACAGGAATTTGTGTCCAAGCAAATCCGCAGGCAAATCCAAAAATTTGCAGCGATGGATCAGGGGGTGCAATTGTTGTTTGGGACGACAATCGCATATCGGGAATCAATCAGGACATCTATGCGCAAAGAATTAATGGTACCGGTATTGTTCAGTGGACGCCCAATGGTGTTGCTGTGAGTACAGCAGCGAACAACCAAAATCAACCACTGATTATTTCTTCTTCCAGCGGTGGTGCGGTAGTTGTTTGGGATGATTATCGAATTGGCGGCAGCGGAAATACCCATCCGGATTTTTATGCTCAAAAAATAAACGGAAATGGAGCACCAACCGTAGTTTCTCACGGTTTTGTTTCAGAATCGAAATCATTTCTACTGGAACAGAATTATCCCAATCCGTTCAACCCTGCTACAGTGATCAAGTATCAGTTACCAACGAACAGTCACGTCACCTTAAAAGTATATGATGCGATTGGGCGAGAAGTAGCGACGCTGGTGAATGGGGTGAAAGAAGCTGGATACTATTCCGTGACGTTCGATGCATCGAAACTTTCGTCGGGAATTTACTTTACCCGATTGCAAAACGGTGATAAAGTGCAGTTGAAGAAAATGGTGTTGTTGAAATAAAAATTGGGGGTTATTGATTCGGGGGAAAGAAAGCCGTCTTGCATAAGGACGGCTTTTTTGTTTTGCAGGAGTTTCTAAAAATATATATCTGCTTTGATATAGAACGAATTTGGGTAGTACCAGTATTCCGAATAGGTGTTTCCCATAAAGACCTGCCCGCCGCACACCAGAGCAAGCTCATCGGTAGCGGCATATGAAATTGTACCCGCAACAAATTGGCTGTTATCATTTAAGTTTGCCGTCATCATCAGCGATGTCGTCACCAAGGGATGAACGAGAAGCGATCCTGTTACTGCAAGATACGATCTGTTCAGATTTAGAATTTCTCCCTTTGCCAGCCGAGGCACATCGTACATCAGTTTATCAATTTTTCCCTCGCCGTTAAAATGATATTCAATCAATCCGTATAATGCGGACGTAAACTGGTAATCCAATCCTACAATAAATTTTGCGAAGCTCGATTTCAAATTATCCTGCTGTGCAGACATAATTCCTTCCCCACGCAATCCGGCATTAAAAAAATTTCCGGCTATATCGCCGCCAAGAATTAATCGTTCGTCAAACCGACCCCCGAGAAGCGAGAGGTCGTACTCGCTGTAATTTGTTCGGAATCGAAACCCTGCATTGCTCTGTTTTTCTTTTTGGGGATTGAAAACCAGCGTCAGGTCGGTAAAATCTCCGATGCGAAGCTTTGTTGTCAACGCATCCACGCCGTCTTTTTCAACTTTAGCAAAGCTTGTCGGATTCAACGGATTAAAAAGGTCGGTCGGATTCCAGATCCTGCCGCTTCCCCACGCAATGCGCTGCCGTCCAATGCTGATATCGCCGAATGAAAAACTCTGACGATAGTACAATCGGTCAATGAAATGAATAACAGAATATTTTTGTTCACTTACGGGATTCCATCTCATCTGCACCACTTGTCCGCGAAGACTTTCATTCTGCAAAGAAAATATTGAGGATGAAGAATGGTAGAGTGATGCGATCTCATATTCTATGGAAATCTGTGCATCTTCTGTAATATTCACTGACGGACGCAGCCGCACGCGTGTTACGTTAGAAAACTGTGTCTGATCGGCTGAATACATTGAAGTAAGCTTCTCGTTCAAACGTTGCACCGTTGGGACATCCATTACATATCCTGAAAACACAATATTTGTTTGAGCGATCGAGGTTGAACTACATAATGCAAACAATAATATTAGCGAAAACCATTTCACTTGTGAACATCCTCTTCAATATGTCCATCTTTTAAAAACACAATCCTGCGCGCATGGTCAAGAATCTGGCGGTCGTGTGAAGAAAAAATGAACGTGATATTCTTTTCTTCATTCATCTTTTCCATGATATCGATAAGATTGTGTGCAGTGACGGAATCAAGATTCGCCGTCGGTTCATCAGCAAGCACAATCGGCGGATTGTTGACGATGGCGCGTGCAACGGCAACACGCTGCTGCTGGCCGCCGCTCATTTCATTCGGCCGTTTGTGCGCAAGCTCGGCAATTTCAAGTTCTTCCATTGCCTTCATGGCGCGCTCTCTTCGTTCTTTTTCTGAGACGCCTAAAAGCATCATAGAAAATTCAATATTCTCCATTGCCGTGAGAACAGGAATGAGATTGTACGCCTGAAAAATGAATCCTAATTTGTGAAGCCTTAGTGACGACAGCTCACGTTTCGATTTTTCTAAAAGATTTACCCCTTCAAAATACACAGTACCGTTTGTCGGTTTATCAAGTGCGCCAATAATGTTGAGGAGCGTTGTTTTTCCGGAACCGGAAGGGCCGGCAATGGCAGTGAACTCTCCCTGATTAACGTTTAATGATAATGTGTGAAGTGCGTGTACCGGCACACCGTTATCTTGGTACACTTTTTCAAGGTTTTCTATTTTGATAAGTTCCATTGTAGTGCTCTTTTTGATTTATAATTGTTGCGTTGTGCAAAAAAAATATGCCACAGATTACACAGATTTTTGAAGAACAATTTTTATAAGTGTCATCAGTGAAATCTGTGGCAACGACAAAACTCTTTATACATACCGAATTGCATTGATCGGTTCCAGTTTCACTGCGCGGTACGCAGGATACATTGCTGCGAGGATGCAGATGAAAAGAATTACCATCACGTTTGTCATAACGCTTGAGTAATCCATCAGGGGGTACACAATGGATGCAAATCCCCAAGATGACAGTCCTTCTGCAAACGAGGCAAAGTTCAATCCTGTTTTTTGCAAGACCAGCGTGATGCTGATGCCGATGATTGTTCCCGTCAACGTTCCGACGACACCGAGCAAGAATGCCTCGATCACGACCATCGAAAATAATTTGCTCTCCTTCATCCCCATTGCTTTCAGCACTCCGAATTCGTGAATACGTTCGAAGACCGACATCAGCATGGTATTGATGATGCCGAAGATCATCGCAACACCGATAATGAGGTAGTACACAATCATCATTTGATCGGTCACTTCAATTTGTTTCACGAGAGATGGAACAAGATCGTAAAAGGAAAGCACTTCATAGTCAGATCCCAATTTTTTTTCAAGATTATTCTTCAGTGTTTGTACGGAATCAATGCTTCCGGCAAGGATGGCAACCTCTGCCGTTTGACTGCCGGCATGCAGCATCTCCTGTGCATTCTGCATGGGGATGAAAATGTGCATTTTATCAAACGACGAATTTGAGGTGTGATAAATGCCGACAACACGAAACACCTCCGAGCCGATTTTTCCATCCAACGCCGACGCCATAGCCACAACGCGGTCGCCAAGACCAATGTTGAGCGATTCTGATAATCGTTTGCTCAAGACAATTTCCCGCGGCTCACCGCTCAAATATCGTCCTTCAATCAACGATCGTTTTATGGTTGTCACTTTTTCTTCCTGCGATGGACGAATACCAACGATTGAGACGCCGGACGAATTCGTCGCACTGCTGAGCAACCCAAAAGCAATAGTGCGCTCGCTGAATGTTTTTATTGCACCGTATTGTGGCAGTACGGATAGGATACTGTCGCTGTTCACCATAAAATTTTGAACAACTTTATTGTCGTTAAATCCGCGCTTATGAATTTGAATGTGCGCCACGTGAGCGCCGAGTTGATTTTCGAGTGTTTGTCTCATCAATCCTCGCGCCAATCCTTCCATAAAAATCATGGCGGCAAGGCCGACCACGATGGAGGTCAAAATGATGAGCGAACGCCGCGTGTTTCTCCAAATATTTCTCCATGCCAATGTGAAAAGCATTATGTGTACCGTATTCCTTTCAGAGGTTCAAGTTTTGCAACCCGGTAGGCGGGATATAAACATGCAACACATGAAATCAAAAATATGATTCCCGAAATATTCAACGCCAGGGCAATACTGTCCGATGCGACGATTTGCGGCAAGAAACCGTATTCTTCATACATTTTCGAAAAATCACCTGAAAGCAAAATCGGGTGAAGTGCAAAATAGATGTTCAGCATGTAGCCGATGAAACTTCCAAGTGCAATTCCAATAAACGCAATGAAGATCGTTTCGAGAAAAACCAGAATAACGAGATCTTTTGCCGGCATGCCGATGGCCAGCGAGATGCCGAACTCGCGAAATCGTTCCGTGGTGGACATGAGCACCGTATTTAAAATTCCAAATGCGGCTATTAAAACTAAGATGCCGAAGAAAAACCAATCGCCGATGCTGTCGAATTCCCGCGCTTCTTTCAATTCCGGAATCACTTCATCCCATGGAAGCACAGTGACGTTTGTAAGGTTCGCCTGCTTCAGTGATTGGTCAATTGCTTTGCGTGCTTTGCCGATTGTTCCCATGTCTGCAACGGACAACGCCACAACATTCACGCGCCCCTCCATTGCCAGCAGTTCTTGCGCCGCGCCAAGATCCATAAACACCGATGTAGCGTCAAACTCCGGAATACCTAATTTTACTGACCCGCAAATTCTAAATTTCAAATTGCCCATCACTCCGTCGTAACCCTGAGCAAGAAGAACCAGCGTATCGCCGACATGTGCTTTAAGGTTTTCCAAAAGCTTATAACCCATCACAATGTCATTGCGGCTTCCTGATTCAAAAAATTTTCCTTCATGCACGCGCTGTTGAAATCGGGAAATGCTCCGTTCTGCAGCCGGATCGATACCGAAAATTGCTGCGCCGGATGAATTATCTTTGTGGCTGACCAATCCGTCGGCGATGATGCGCGGTGCAAAACCATTGATGGCGGTTTCTTTTTTCAATAATGGCTCAATCGCGCCGGGATACGCAAAACTTTTGTTGAGTGAAGGATTTGCCTGATATCCGATGCGTTGAATCTGCAGGTAGCCTGAAAAAAGTTCGACCGTATTTTTAATGTTATATTCCCATGTACCGGTGGTCATTCCTTTTTGTG
>JAQUOA010000177.1 GCA_028749215.1 Bacteroidota bacterium | reverse complement strand
TTTGTTCAGCTTTTTTCCAGTTTACTGAGGACGATTGATCTGATTTTGGGTTTGTAGCAAATGCTGATACCGCAAGTGAAAGTATTAAAACAAGGATGGTTACAATTTTGGTTGATGATTTCATTTTTCCCTCCACATATTACTAACGAATAAGTTTAGAATAGTATTCGTAACAACGGAGGAAAAGTTGCGATTAATCTATTGCAGAATTATTGCAAAACGAAAGATGTAAACAATTGTTTACTCTTCGTTAGGAGTGGAAATTTTATACCGTTTGATTTTGAGGTAGAGCGTTTTTACGGTAATTCCGAGTGCTTTTGATGTTTTGCCGCGGTTGTATTTGAATTTTTTTAAAGTGTGCTCAATGTGAATTTTTTCTAACTCATTCATTGTTAGAATTGATGTACCTTTGGGTGTAAAAATTGTCTCCTGAACAACATTGGTTTGCGTTAAAATAAAATCATTGGCGGTAATCTCATCACCGTGCGACATCAGCATAGCTCCTTCAATAGCATGCTGCAGTTCGCGGATATTACCGGGCCAATCGTATTGCAGCAATGCCTGCAGCGCCTCATTGTCGATTTTTTTTGTCTGCTTTGCCTTTAATTTCTGATTAAGAAAATGTTCCACCAGCAGCGGAATATCTTCCTTTCGCTCCTTCAACGGCGGAATTTTTAAAGTCACAACATTCAATCGGTATAAAAGGTCTTCGCGAAAACGTCCCGCTTTCACTTCTGCATTGAGATCCTTATTCGTTGCGGAAATAATTCTGACATCAACTCGCATCGAGACTGTGCCGCCGACACGGCGAAATTCACCCATTTCCAAAAACCGCAGTAATTTCGGCTGCACCAAAGGACTAATATCTCCCACCTCATCTAAAAAGAGCGAGCCTCCATTCGCTACTTCCACAAGCCCTTGCTTCATTTGGTAGGCATTTGTAAAGGCGCCCTTTTCATGCCCAAAGAGTTCACTTTCCAACAGCGTATCAGGAAGTGATGCACAGTTCACCACCACAAACGGATGATCTCTTCGCTGGCTTTCTGAATGGACTAAATTTGCAATGAGCTCTTTTCCAGAACCGCTCGGCCCGTGAATGTGAACGATAGAATCGCTGGAAGCAACTTTTTTTGCCGTGGCAATCACCGTCTTCATCGCTGCACTGACAGCAATAATTTCCTTGCCGCCTCCTTTGCGCGACAGTTCGTATTTCATCAACTCATTGTCAATTGTCAAGCGGCGATGTTCAAGTGCCCGATTAATTGTTGCAATCAATTCATCACGATTGTACGGCTTGCCGACGAAATCGTACGCACCAAGCTTTGTGGCTTCAATGGCAGTTTTAACATCGGCAAAGTTGGTAAGCATGATGACAGGGGTGGTGGGATGAGTCTCACGAATAAATTTCAGCACTTCCATTCCGCTGAGACGAGGCATTTTTACGTCGAGCAATACAATATCGAACGGCTGCTGCTGAAGCGTATTCATGGCTTCCGCGCCGTCATTTACGGTTACGACATTAAATTTTTTCAGTTCGGAAAGTTCTTCTTTAAGGAGGAAACAGACACTCGGTTCGTCGTCAACAATCAATACAGAATGGTTACGCACCATACAGTTGCAGTTCTAAAAAAATGTGTGGATAAAGGAAGGAATTATTCCGAAGAAAGCACACGTTCGATTGTCGTTAACAGATCGACAAGATCGTACGGTTTGCTGACAAAATCTTCTGCCCCCAATTTTTTCGATTCAATGGCATTCTTTAAATCGGCAAAACCTGTGAGCATGATTACTTTTGTTTCGTCAAAACGCTCTTTGATAAACCGCAACACTTCAAAGCCATCAACACGCGGCATTTTGATATCGAGCAACACAAGATCAAATTTCTTTTGTTGAAGGATCGTAATCGCTTCATCTCCGTCTGCAGCGGAAACTACTGAATATCCCTCGCTTTGCAATTCACTGCTGAGGACATTGCGAAGTGCATCTTCATCATCAACTACCAGGATACTAAAAGGTTGCCCCATGTATATGCCTATATTAAGTTGTTCTATCGTATGGCGATGGAAGTATAGCCAAACACGCCTAAAAAATCAACACAAAATTTTCTAATTTGTATAATCGTATCATTCTGCGTCATTATCTTGCTCATTCTGCAATCTTCTCGTATCTTGTTACTTCATGAATCTGGAAGCATACGCAAAAATCAACCTCGGCCTGCACATCGTTGGAAAACGCCCTGATGGGTTTCACAACATTGAAACGATCTTCCATCATATTGCTTTACATGATAAAATCACCCTTTTATTAAATTCTAATATCGAAATCTCGTCCTCAAACCCTTCGATTCCGGTCAATAAAGACAACTTATGCTGGAAAGCTGTTGATCTCTTGCGTCGCGAATTGTCCCTCACGTATGGTGCCGCTATCCACATAAAAAAAAATATTCCCATTGGCGCAGGGCTCGGAGGGGGAAGCAGTGATGCTGCCGCTGTGTTACAGCATTTGCCCTCTCTCTGGAATGTAGATGTTGCCGATGAAGTGTTGCAGCGCCTTGCTCTACAACTTGGTTCGGATGTCCCCTTTTTTCTAAAAAAATCTTCTGCGTACGCCGAAGGGCGCGGCGAAATACTTTCCTATTTCCCATTTCGTTTACCATATTGGATTGTGGTGGTAAATCCCAACATCCATGTTTCAACGCCGTGGGCATACTCAGCTTTGGCCGAACAACGGCACGGCACTTTTCCTCAGCGCTCGAAGCTTCTGAAAAATATTTCGGAATTCCGTTTGGAAGATATTTTGCACAATGATTTTGAAGAGGTCGTTTTTAAACAGCATCCATCCATTAAAGAAGTGAAAAATAATTTTTTAAAACTTGGCGCCGTACATGCGCTTATGTCAGGAAGCGGCTCGTCGGTTTTCGGTTTGTTTGAAAATGAATCGACAGCACTGAAAGCGGCCGAGTTTTTTGACAAAAAGAATTTCGTCCACATGACAAAACCGGATTTTTCCATTGAGTAAGATTATTTTTTTGTTCTGCGCATGCATCATCATTTCTTCAACTCCTCTTTTCGGACAAACGACTACCGATACGACAAAGCTTGTCCAAAAAGATTCAGTCGTGTATGTTTTTCCGATTCCTGAACTTGGATCTATAGAACCGTTCGGAGATACACTAAAAAATATTTCCGGAAAAAATATTCCGTGGATGGAATATCGGTCGATGTATGATTTGCTCTCTTCAATTCCGGGCGTCTTCGTGCGTGATGTGGCAAGTCCCGGACATCAAAACCAAATTGTTGTTCAAGGAATTGATGATAAGAACATTGCCATTATGGTGGATGGAATTCCGATCAGCGATTATTTTACGGGATCATTAAACCTTGGCGTCCCAATTAATGGGTACCATAGCAGATCCATAAATCTGTGGAACGTACCGGTTGATTTTATTGAACGTATTGAATACGTCACTGGTTCTGACGCTGCGTTTTACGACGGGAAATCTGCCGGCGGCGTGATTAATATTGTTACAAAAAATTATTTCAATAATCGTGCATACACACGCCTGCGGTACAGCCAGGGCGTTGACGGATACGTGCAGACCGATGCAATGTTTGCTCAAAACGTCATGCGAAACATTAATTTGACTTTCGGACTGACACACAACGGCTACGGAACAAACAAGGAGACGTCAAATTTTCGGGGACGTTTTTCAAATTCGAATGATGATGCTTGGATTATTCGGACAAAACTTCGATACGATATTTCAAACTCCTTCAACGTTTCGTACGTGTATCTTTACAATAGAACATGGACCGGCTTAAACAACGGAATTGATTTCTTCAACACACCAAGTGTCTACAACGGGTTGGAAGCAAATATTCAAAATTATGATGCGTACGAAAAAATATTTAATGATCATTCAATTCTTACCGTAGCGTACAAACCATCGGAAGATTCTTCCCAAAGCATTACACTCACAGGATATTATTTTGATCGGCTTCGTGAATATCGCGACGAAGAAAATAGAAGCAAACCAAATGGCATTTTGAAGCTTGTCAATTACGGCGAAGTTCAAAAAGGTGTCAGAGCTCAATATTATTGGAACACATCATTTAATCGCATTCTTGCCTATGGAAACATAGACCAAAGCAATCAACAATCCGCAGCAGTAACAACGGTCGGCGTAAAAGACGAAGTAACTCTTCTTAACCTTTTATCACTCTCCGGTTTTATTGCAAATAGTTCCAATGGATCACTCTCTTCTACATCAATAGGTGGAGACGGAACAATTAGAATAACAAATAATTTTTCACTCTTTGCAGGTGTATCTCAGTCCGGCGGCGAATTTCGGATGGATAAAAAAATTGTCAGCTTCGATGCAGGAGCAAGGATGGATTATGAAAATTTCTTTATTGGAAAATTATCTGCAACGAGAAGGGTAATAAATTCTCCGATTGTTTACGACACCGTTAATATGGTAAAATCATATTACGATTATAATTATTTTAATCCATCTCAATTTGTGTATGATGGAATTTCTTTATCGGCACATTTCATGTGGAATGATTTCAATCTTGAAGGAATTGTCAACTACGTTAAACCACCTAGCATCATTAAAGACAGCGTTTCCCTCACTTTGTTTCCTGAATTGACATTGGATGGTTCGGTTTATTATCGCGGGTTGTTGGCAAAAGGGCATTTAGATTTGAAGGTAGGAATGCGCGGACGGTTTTATTCCGAACAAACCGGGATGAGACCGTATGATGAATTTGGAACGTGGATTCCAACCTCAAACATTAGATACGGGCCAAGCGGCTCTGTAGATTTTTTTCTGATCGGAAAAATCGGTGATGCGTACATTCATTTCATCTGGGAAAATCTATTAGGCAGTCAGTATTTCTTATCACCCGTGTACCCAATGTATGACCGAAACATTCGATTTGGTGTGTCGTGGGAATTTGCAAATTAATCAGCTTTCGCTTTTTGTACTAGCCCGCTCATTGTTGCAAAAGTAAATCCTTTTTTACGAAGCCTATCAATAATCTCCGGCAAAGCTTCAGCGCTATGCCATCCTCGTTTATTAACATGCATAACAATCACTGATCCGTTCTCAGCTTTTCGCACGACCCACTCGATAAGCTTTTTAGCAGTCGCATTCGTATCGGGGTCGCCGGAAGGCAAGTCATACTCCACCGTTGATAATCCACACTGAGCAATATGTTGAACAACTGAGTCGTTATATTCTCCGTACGGTGGACGGAAATAATGCGGTTGTTTTCCGGTGAGGGTAAAAAGAATATCCTGCGTCAGGTGTATTTCTTCCAGCAATCTTTTCGTTGAAATTTTTGTGCAATGAGGATGAATGAACGAATGATTCCCGATTTCAAAGAATGACTGTTTCGATAAATATTTTATTTCTTTTTGATGTTCTATTGCCCACTTGCCGCAAACAAATATTGTGGCAGGAGTTTTAGATTCAATAAGGATGGAGACTATCTTTTCGTCATAATGACTCGGGGAAGAAGTTGCACAAGCATCGAACGTCAGGGCAATTATTTTTTTAGATCGTGAACCTGATGATATAACCTGCGGCGATACTGCGGACATTATCGGCGCTTTTCGCAATTGGAATGTTGCCGGAATATATTTTGTTAAGTGTTGCGAGAACAACATAGATGAGCAGCAGAAAAAAAATATCAGCAGCCGTTTCATTGGCGGATCTTTTCTTGAAATTTCTTCGGCAGAGTTTTTACCACTTCGTCGTACGAATGGTCAATCAATTCATAGATAAGTTTGTCAGGAATTCCGCCCTCAACAAAAACGGTATTCCACATTTTTTTATTCATGTGGTATCCCGGCTGCACGGCTTCATAGCGCTCTCGCAGTTCAATTGCCCGTTTAGGGTCGCATTTTAAATTTATTCGAAATGGAAGGATATTCACATTCGTCAATGCAAATATTTTATCAAAAACTCTAAAGACAAGCACTTCATCGTCAAATGGAAAATCTTCGGTGATCTTTCCCTTT